>JANNGC010000435.1:0-5365 GCA_031380445.1 Pedosphaera sp. | reverse complement strand
CACCGCTAAGTTGCTTGCTGCGGGCTGGAAAGCCCGCGCTCCTTGCCCGCGCCGGATTCGTCCGTTAATCATCGCGCGTGCCGCTGAACAACTTTTCTGACGCCGCGCTGGTCCTTGTGGGCCACGGCTCGACCTTGAACGCCGACTCGTGTGCGCCCACATACCAGCACGCGGATGAACTGCGGCGGCGCGGAATCTTTGCGCAAGTGGTGGAGTGCTTTTGGAAGAACGAGCCGGGGATCAGCGGCGTGTTGCGCGGGGTCTTCGAGCCGCGCGTGTTCATCGTGCCGCTGTTCATCAGCGAAGGATATTTCACCGAGGAGGTCATTCCGCGTGAACTCGGCTTCGGCCAGAACGGCGAGAAGAATTTCCTCCGCGTGCAAGCCCGCGGCGCGCAGACGCTTCACTACTGCGGCCCGGTGGGCACGCACGACAGCATGACGGCGGTGCTCGTGGCGCGCGCGCGCGCGGTGGTGGCGAAATTTCCCGGCGCATCACCCGCCGCGCCCGCCGAGACCGCGCTCTTCATCGCCGGCCACGGCACGGGCAACAACGAGAACTCCCGCCTGGCCATCGAACGGCAAGTGGAACTGATCCGCGCGCAGGGCGAGTACGCGGAAGTTCACGCGTCGTTCATGGAGGAGGAGCCGCGCATCGGCGACTGCTACAAGATCGCGCAAACGCCAAACATCGTGATGGTTCCCTTCTTCATCAGCGACGGTTTGCACTCGTACGAGGACATCCCCGTGATGCTGGGCGAGGACGCCGAGACGGTGCAGGCGCGCTTCCGGCGCGGCGAGCCGACGTGGAACAATCCGGCGGAGAAGAACGGCAAGCGCGTGTGGTACTCCTCGAGCATCGGGAATGAGCCGCACCTTGCGGAGGTGATTTTGGAGCGCGTGCGGGAAGCGTCGGTCCTCAACGAAACATCCGCTTGCCGTACTTCACCATGATAAACGCCCAGACCACGACGATCACGAAGACGAGGATGGTCACGCCCAGCGCGGCGCGTTTCATCCAGCGGACGCGGGCCTGCGTCTTCTCCTTTTCCTGCGCCTGCAAGGCTTTGATTTCCGCGAACTCCCGTTCGAGCGCGGCGGTGGCGTTCGCGGCGCGGAGCGTGACGGCCAGCCATTCCTGATCGTTGAGCGGGAACGCGGCCGGGCGGAGCTTCAACAAATCTTTGGTCGCGCGCGCGAAGCCCTGCTCGCGCCAGAAGCCGGAGCGCAACTGCGTCCAGAGCCGTTCGAGCGCGTGGTTCTGGATGATGACTTGCAGGCGGTCCCAGAGCAGCGCGCGCAAAGCGTCGGAAAGCTCGGGCCGCGCGATGGCCTCGCTGTGCAGCCGGCCTTGCGCGCCGGCGAGCTGCAGGCCGAGCGCGGCCAGCACCTGCCCGGCGTCGTCGCTTACGACTTGGAATTCAGTGAAGCGTTTCTCCAGCGTCCCGGCGGGCAACTGCTCCAGCCGCCAGAGCGCGAGAAGCTGCGGCAAATCTTCGACGGTGGCGCGGCGGGCCACAAGGCGCGGTTCAGTCATGCTCATCACGATTAGAAATCGTGCGGCGCGGGTAAAGACTTGATTGAACGGAAGGGAAAGTATCAGTGGGACAGTAATCAGTCATCAGCCGCCGCCAGCCGGGTTGTTTCCGCCCGTCCCACTGATTACTTCTTCACTGATTACTGCTCCACCCGCTACGGCAGCAGCACGATGCGGTAGAGCCGCTGCACGTTCGTGCTCACCGTGTCCGTGGTCGCGGCGGTGGCGCCCGTCGCCACGACGTTCGTCACGAGCGGCGTCCAGTTGGTCTCGTTGAGGTCGTTCTTGAATTCCACGCTGTAGGCGCGATTGGAAATGGCGTTCCAGCTCAGCGTCACCACTTGGTTCGACAGCCCGATGGACGTCACCAGCTCCTGCGCGCTCACCACGACCTCGAAGGTTTTTGAATCCACATACGCGCCCGGCCCGCTGTCGGTGGCGCGGAGCGTGAAGGTGTTCGTGCCGACGGTGTTCGCGGTCCAGGTGAAGAGACCGTTGGTGGCGTTCACCGTTGCGCCAGACGGCGGCGGCACGGCGAAGTCGAAGGTGATGAGCTGCGCGGGGAGATCGCTGTCCGTGGCCGTGGCGGTGAAGGAGATGATTTCGCCGAGCGCGGCGGTGCGGTTCGTGATCGCCGCGAGCGCGGGGGGCGTGTTGCTTTCATTGACGGTGATGGTCACGAGCGCGGAGTTGCTGAGCGCGGGTGCGCCGTTGTCCGTGACGCTGATGGTCATGGTGTAAGCGCCGGGGCCGTGCGTCTCGTTCGGCGTCCACGAGAACGTGCCGTTGCTCGAATTCATGCTCGCGCCCAGCGCGAGTGACGCCGCGTCGAGCGCGTAGGCGAGTGACTGCGCGGGCAGGTCTCCATCCGTGCCGATGGCGACGAAGGAAAGGTTCGCGCCTTCGTTCACAGTGCGTCCGCCGCCGAGGGCGAGCGCGGGCGCGCTGTTGGTCTTGACCACGGTCACGTAGAAGAGCCGGGTGTGGCTCAGGGTTGGCGCGCCGTTGTCCGTCACGCGCACGGTGAGGCCGAAGGTGTTGCCGCCCTGCGCCTCGCCCGGCACCCAGCCGAACGCGCCGGTGTTCGACGCGATGATCGCGCCGGCGGGCGCGCCCGGTTCCAGCGTCCACGTCAGGGTCTGCGCCGGCACGTTGCTGTCCGTGGCGGTGGCGGTGAAGGCCAGCGCCTCGCCCTCGAAGACGGTGCGGCTCGGGATGGGCGCGAGCACGGGCGCGACGTTTGGCTGCGGCAGGTAGTTCGCGGCGCGCGGCGTGGGATCGAAAAGGAAATACAGCGTGCTGCTCCCGTCGGGAAAGCGCCCCGTGGTCACGTCGGTGATCTGGCCGAAGTAGGAGATTGTATCAATGGCCAGCCCGTCCGGCGTGAACAGGCCGATGGAATCGCCGCCCTTGGCGAGGCTGAAGTTGACATGCACGTCGCCGGTGTTGACCGCGTTCTGCTGCGGCTCGTTGTCCGCCCACACGAGCAGGTAGCCGTAGGGCGGAATGGTCACGCCCGGCGGAATCTGGAACTTGAACTTGTTCGTCAGTTCGTCGGTGAGGAAGTAGCCGCCCAGGCTCACGGTGTTGCTGCCGGGATTGTACAGCTCGAACCAGTCCTCGAAATTGCCGTCCGCCGGATCGAAGTTCACCCCGGCGTTGTCGGCCATCCATTCGTTGATGAAGACGTTCACCGGCGGGAGCGTGCCGTTGTTCGTCGCGGCGGGCGTGACGAAGAAAAATTCCTGGCGCGTGAACAACTGGCCGTCGGGAAACGCGCCGAAGGAACGGTCGGGCGCGGCCACGTAGTTCAAGTAGTCGAGCGTCTGCGTGGTGCTGTTCCACAAACGTGAGAGCGCGATCTTTCCGCTGCCCGCGCCGAGGCGGAAGCTGGTGTGCCATTCGTTGCTCGTGGTCTGCGCGGGCTGGCCGTCGCAGAAAATAATTTTGAACTGGCCGGGCGCGAGCGTGGCCCCGGCGGGGAACGGCCACTGCACGAGGTTCGTGTAATTGTCCGCGAGCCAGAGATTCGTGAGCGTCACGGTGTTGGTGCCGGAGTTGTACAGCTCGACCCACGGCTCGCGCTGGCTGTTGTTGTCGAGCAGGCCGCTGACGTTTTCCGCCTGCACTTCGTTGAGCCAGAGCGCGGGGATGGGCGAGATGTTCACCGCGCCTTGATTCGCCGCGCCGGGCGTGAGCGTGTTCGTGCCGGGCGCGACGAGCTGCGGCGGGACGTAGTTCGACGCCGTGAAGAAGATGTTGATGTTCGTCGCGCCGCTGTTGGTGCCGGTGGTGAGGAAGGCGCTGTTGCGGACGCGCATGTAGAAGTTGGTGGCCGAGTTGGTGGCCCAGTACCAGAAGCTCATCGTGCTGATCGAGTTCTGGACCGGCGGCGGGAAGAGAAACTGCTGGATGGCGCGGGTGTAGAACGGCGGGTTGGCCGCGCCGGGCGACGCACCCACGATCTTGAACGCGCCCGCGCCCGTGTGGACGAGGTCGCTGATGATGAGCGAGTTCGTGTAGTTGGTGCCGAAGATCCAACTGTTGGTCTGGCCGGGCGTGAAGGCCGCCTCGAAGTTGCCGTTGTTCACGTAGTTGGTCGGACCCACGCCGGCGTTGGTGCCGGCCACGATGGAGACGTCGTCAATGATCGCGCTGCCCGTCTCGCCCAGATAGAGCAGCAGGCGCATCGCCCCCGGCTCGCCGTTGCCGATGCTCCCGCTCGCGCTGAAGAACCGCCAGCCGTCGCGCACGCCCGCCGGGGTGATGACCTCGGGCGAGTAAATCGCGGGCCGCGACTCGGCCCACCAGTTGCCGGGCCGCGTGTTGTCTTTCGCGGCGTCAATGAGCTGGATGGATGCGCCGCTGCCGTTCGCGTTGGTCGTCCACGGACGCGCGCCTTCGTAGCGGATCTTGTCGATGATCTGATCCGTAGCGGCGGTGAGTCCGGGTTTTACAAATGCGATCGTCTCGCCGTTCGCCTGGAGATTTCCGTTGAAGATGCCCTGCGGAATGATGTTCGTGCCGTAGGCCTGTGCGAAGGCGAGAACATCCTTGGTGAGCAAGATGAACGTGCGCGGCTGGATGATGAAGCCGTCCGGGAAAACGTAATCAAGTCCGTCCAGCCGCCAGCCCGAGATGTCGAAGCTCACGGTCGTCGAGAGGTTGAACAGCTCGACATATTCCGCATCCGGCACGGTGGGGCTGAACATGAGTTCGTTGATGACCAAGTTGTCCTGCGGCGGAGCGCCGGGCGCGGTGACGTTGACGCTGATGGTGTCGGTCGCGCCGCCGATGGTGTTTCCGAAACGATCATAGCCCACGACACTGAGCGCGTTCGTGCCAGTCGGGAGCGCGACGCGCAGCGACCAGTTCGTGGTCGTGGTCCAAGTCACGTTGTAGGCCACGCCGTTGACTTCGATCTTGTCCACCTCGAAGGGCGCGCGGCCCGTGAGCGTGACGAGGTTGTTCGCGGTCGAGAAATCCGCGCCGCCGTTGCTCTGGATTTCAAACGGCGAGGTGTTCGCCGCCGCGATCTGCGCGAGCAGCGTGGCTCGCCGCGTGACGATGTGGCTTTTGATGCCCGCCGGGCTGCCCACGCCCATACCATTGGCCACCATGCCGTTGTAGCGCGCGTCGAGAATGGTGTCCGAGCGCGATGGCGTCATCATGACGTTCGCCGCTTCGATCAGGCACTGCCATTAGATGCGAGTGAAGGGCGCGTGGTCGTTGCGCGGTCCGTGGTCCGCGCCGCCGATGCCGAAGAAGTTCGCGTCCAAGGGCGAGCCGCCGAAGGCAAAGTCCACGTCCCAGAGAAACAGCTTCCACT
>JANNGC010000419.1:0-7177 GCA_031380445.1 Pedosphaera sp. | reverse complement strand
CGGTGGCGGGCTTGCGGCCCATCAAATTTCCAATTGCTGCAAACATTTTTTTCTTCTGCTGTCCGGGTGTCTTTGTTGGGGCGGAAACAAATCAGAAGTCACCGTGCGGCGCAACTGCTGATGTCAATTTCTGTAATTTTTTTTTAGGCCCTGTCGGACGCGGGATGACAGGCGGTGTCGGAGGCTCGGGGAAACGCGCGCATGATACTCAGACCGTGTTGGTCATGAGTCGGAATCATGACGTTGGCTGGTGGTGGAAAAGTTGGGGTTGGCGGAGCGCCGGTCTCCGACCCGGCGCAACGGACTGGCGAGCCGCGTGCCCCGTCACCGGCAGCCGAACCGCCCACGCCTGGGAGCGCTGGTCGTGGGTCCGTTTCAGCCCTCGCCCGGAAAGAGAATACATTTGGAACTCAGGAACTCAGGAAGAGCGTGGTTTCATCTTCGTCTCTTCCTGAGTTCTTGAGTTCCAAATCCAAACGGACCCACGACCGCGGCGCCTCCGCGTTTGCTTTGCGCCGGGAATTGAAGTTGAGTGGGCGCGTTGTCCAAACGACGAATCACCTCCGGTGAGAACCCATCGCGCTCGCGCGCGGGAGTTCGCCGGAGCCAGGAGGAAAAATGATGCGCATCAAGTCACGTAAATGTCTCGCCGCCCTGCTGGTGCTGGCGGTTTTTGTCCTCACGCCCGCGTGGCTGCGTGCGCAGTCGGGCGAAGTCATTCTCTTCGGACTGACGAACGCGTGGCGCTACAACCAGACCGTTTCCTACGACGGCACGAACTGGACGGCACCCAACTTCGACGACACCGCGCTGCCGCTCGGGCGCGGCGTGCTGGCGCTGGAGGATGCGAACAACGCCTTCGTCACTTCGCGCACCAACACCGCGCTCACGCTGGGCCGTCTCACGTACTATTTCCGCACCACGTTCGTCTTCACGGGCAGCACCGCCGGCCTCTTCCTGACCTTCTCGAACATCGTGGATGATGGCGCAGTCTTCTATCTGAACGGCCGCGAGGTGCAGCGGCTCTTTCTGCCCGCCGCGCCGACGGCGATCACGTACACGAATCTGGCGAGCAACCACGAGGCCACGGCCTTCGATCTGTTCACCGTCTCCGGCCCGCTGGTGGAAACCAATCTCGTGCAAGGCACCAACGTGCTCGCCGTCGAGGTGCATCAGACCTCGCCGAACAGCAGCGACATCGCATTCGGCTGCGCGTTGAGCGCGACGTTTCCGCAGCTCACGCCGCTGCCCTTGCGCCTGCCGATCGCGCCGCCGGTCTTCGGCTACACCACGGTGAACGCCTTTCCCGGTTTGAACTTCGGCCAGCCCGTGTGCTTCGCTACGCCGCCGGGCGAGACGAACCGTCTGTTCGTGCTCAGTAAGGCTGGGCAGATGTATGTCCTCACGAATCTCGCCAGCCCGAGCCTGACCACCGTGCTGAATCTTTCCGGCCGCGTCTTCACCGGCAGCGAGTCGGGGCTGCTCGGCCTCGCGTTCCATCCTGATTTTGCGAACCCCACGAACCGCTACTTCTTCCTGTTCTATTCGCTGAACACCAACTCCTCGCAAGGCAGCAACGTGCTGCATCAGCGCGTGGCCCGTTTCCAAATGACGGCGACGAACAACAACGTCGCGTTGGAAAGTTCTGAGCTGCTCCTCCTCAACCAGCGCGATCCCGCCGGCAACCACAACGGCGGCGACCTGCACTTCGGGCCGGACGGCCTGCTCTACGTCACGCTCGGCGACGGCGGCGTGCAGAACGACGGCGACCGCAACAGCCAGCTCATCGGTTCGAATTTCTTCTCCGCCATCATGCGCCTCGACGTGGACACGCCGCCGCGCGCGGGCAGCCTGATGCCGAATTTGCACCCGGCGAACAACTTCAGCGGTGTGATCAATTACCGCATCCCGGCGGACAATCCGTTCCTCGGGCGCACGAATTACGACGGCTATCCGTTCAACGCCACGAACCTGCGCGGTGAATTTTACGCCACCGGCTTTCGCAATCCGTGGCGCATGTCGTTTGATCCCGTCACGGGCTTCCTCTACTGCGCCGACGTGGGGCAGAACACTTGGGAAGAAGTGGACATCATCACCAAGGGCGGCAACTACGGCTGGGCTTATCGTGAAGGCTTGCACGTCGGCTACCGCGCCACGAACTCGGTGGTCGAGCCGTTGATCGATCCGATTCAGGAATACCAGCACGGCTCCGGCCCTACGCAGGGCAACTCCATCACCGGCGGCCTCGTCTATCGCGGCGCGCGTCTCGCGCAACTCACCGGCTGGTATCTCTTCTCGGATTATTCGAGCGGCAACATCTGGCGGCTGCGCTACGACGGCACGAACACCGTGCCCTTCGAGCGCCTCACCGGGCGCGGCGGCATCGCGGCCTTCGGCGCTCATCCCGCCAACGGCGATGTGCTGATGGCGAACGTGAACGACGGCGTGATTTACCGTCTCGATTACAACACCAACGATGTGCTCGGCGCCCCGCTCCCGCCCACGCTCGCTGGCACCGGCGCGTTCACGAATCTCGCCTCGCTCACCAACGCCACGCAGCCGCTCATCGCCAGCAGCGGTCTGACGCCCTACGACATCAACGTCCACTTCTGGAGCGACAACGCGCGCAAGAGCCGGTGGTTCCTGAGCGCGACGAATTTGAAAATCGGTTTCCAGCCGGAAGCCCACTGGACTTTCACCAACGGCCAGACCTGGGTGAAACATTTTGATCTCGAACTGACCAACGGCGTGCCGTCCTCCGCGCGCCGCCTCGAAACGCGCTTCCTCGTCAAGAACACCAACGGCGTCTATGGCGTGACCTACCGCTGGAATTCGCTGACCAACGCCGCCCTCGTCCCCGAGGAGGGCCTCGACGAAGCCATCGTCCTCAACGACGGCGGCACCACGCGCACGCAAGTCTGGCATTACCCGGGCCGCACGGAATGTCTCGCGTGCCACACGCCCGTGGGCGGCTTCGGACTCGGCTTCAACAGCGTGCAGTTGAACCGCGACTACGGCTACGCGGGCGGTGTGTCGAACCAGCTCGCGTTCCTGAGCGCCGCGGGAATTTTCTCCAACGCGCCGACCGAACTGCATTCCCTCCGCGCGCTCGCGGCGGCGACCAATGAAGCTGTCAGCCTCGAATGGCGCGTGCGTTCCTACCTCGCGGCGAACTGCGCCTCGTGCCATCAGCCCGGCGGCTTGGGCGTCGGGACGTGGAACGCGAGCGTAACGAACTTCACCGCCCTCTCCGGCCTCATTCACGGCGCGGTCGGCAACAATTTCGGCAACACCAACGCGCGCGTCATCACGCCCGGATCGCTCACCAACTCGATGCTCCTCACGCGCATCTCAACGCGCGGCGCAGGCCAGATGCCGCCGCTCGCGTCCACCGTGCTCGACACGCAGGCCATGGCGCTGTTCAGCCGCTGGATTACGAACGACCTCGCGGGCGGCTGGACCAACACCATCGCGCCGCTGGTCATCGGATTGAATCCCACGAACGGCGCGGTGCAGTTCATGCAGCCCGCCAACCGCGCCGCGCGCGTCGAGACCACGACGAACCTGACGCTGCCGATTCCATGGAGCTTCCTGGACATGCCGGAGAACCGTCCGACGTATCCCGCCGCCGCGCACGCCGTGAGCATCACGGACGGCACGAACGCCGCGCAGAAATTCTACCGCGTGCGCCTGAGCGCGCCGTGAGGCGCGGAGCGCGGACCGCCGAGTCCGCGTGTTCGTAATGCTCAGAGGGAAAATGCCTCACGCGAAGGGCGCAAAGGACGCCAAGGGGAATAGGCAAGGCAGAGTCTGGAAGTCATTTCTTTCTTCGCGCCCTTTGCGCCCTTTGCGTGAGGCAAAATCAACGCGCGGACTCGGCGGTCCGCGCTCCGACAAACCCCGCGCTCGTAAATCACAAATCGCCAATCATAAATTCCCCGCGCATGGTTTTTTACGACACGCACGCGCACCTCGACTCCCCGGACTTCCAGCCGGACTTTGCGGACGTGCTCGCGCGCGCCCGCGCCGCCGGCATCAAGCGGGTGATTTCCATCGGCACCAATTTCGAGAGCAGCCGCCGCGCGGTCGCGCTCGCGGAAGCACACGAGGAAATTTTCGCCGTCGTCGGCTGGCATCCCTCCGATGCGCTCGACGCGCCGGACGACGTGCGCCCGACGCTGCGTGAACTCGCCGCGCATCCCAAGGTCGTCGCCATCGGCGAGACGGGACTCGACTATTACCGGATGCCGAGCGCGAAAGGCGGCGCGGCGGAAGACGACGCGAATTTCAAACGCAAGCAGTCGCAAATTTTTCAGCAACAACTCGAAGTCGCGACGGAGTTGAAGCTGAACTGCGTCATTCACCAACGCGGCGAGACGCTCGACGACACGCTCGCGCTCATGCAGCCGTTCGTCGGACGCACGCGCGGTGTGTTCCACTGCTTCTCCAGCGACCTCGCCGCGCTGGCCCGCATCCGTGCGCTTGGCTCCCTCGTGAGTTTCACCGGCATCGTCACCTTCAAGAACGGCCAGAACGTACGCGACGCTGTCGCCGCCACGCCGCTGGGAGAATTCATGCTGGAGACCGACGCGCCGTTCCTCGCGCCCATTCCCTATCGTGGGAAACGCTGCGAGCCGGCGTACGTGAAAGAAATCGCGGACACCATTGCCCAGGCGAAAAACTGTTCGGTCGAAGAACTCAGCCGCACGACGTGCGCGGCGGCGCACGCCTTCTTTCCGAAGCTGCGCTGAAAAGATTCTTTGAACCCGCGCGCGGCCCGTTCAAAGTCCGCGCGCGTATGAAACTTTCCCAAGAGCAGTTGTGGCACCGCTTCCAGAAACATTATTCGGAATTTCCTGCCCTCGGCCTCGGCGTGGACTTGAGCCGGATGAATTTTGCCGACGACTTCTTTGCGCAGATGGAGCCGCGCCTGCAATCCGCTTTCGCCGAGATGAAGGCGCTCGAAGCCGGCAGCGTCGCGAATGCGGACGAGAAGCGCATGGTCGGCCATTACTGGCTGCGGAACGCCGCGCTCGCGCCCACGCCGGAGATGCGGCTGGAGATTGAAACCACCGTGGCGGCGGTGAAGAAATTCGCCGCGCAAGTCCACGGCGGCACGGTGCGCGGCGCGGGTGCGCCCTTCAAAAATGTGCTCGTCATCGGCATCGGCGGCTCGGCGCTCGGGCCGCAATTCGTGGCCAAGGCGCTCGGTCAGCCCGCGTCGGACAAGATGCGCGTCTTCTTCTTCGACAACACTGATCCCGACGGCATGGACAAGGTGCTCGCGGAGATTGGCGGCGAACTCGGCTGGACGCTCTCGGTGGTCATCTCAAAATCCGGCGGCACCAAAGAGACGCGCAACGGGATGCTCGAAGCGCAGGCGGCTTATGAACGCGCGGGATTGAAATTCGCGCAGCACGCTGTGGCCGTCACGGGCGCGGGCAGCGAACTGGATCAATACGCGACGAAGAACGGCTGGCTGCCGCGCTTTCCGATGTGGGACTGGGTCGGTGGACGCACGAGTGAGCTTTCTGCGGTCGGACTTTTGCCCGCCGCTTTGCAAGGACTGGATGTTGACGCATTGCTGGCCGGTGCGCGCGCGTGCGATGAAGTCACGCGTAGCGCCGAGACCGCGCGCAATCCCGCCGCGCTGCTCGCCGCGATGTGGTTTCACGCCGGCGGCGGTCGCGGCGCGAAGGACATGGTGGTGCTGCCCTACAAAGATCGTTTGGAACTCTTCTCCAAATATCTCCAGCAGCTCGTCATGGAATCCATTGGCAAGGAACTCGACCGTGACGGCAAGCAGGTGAACCAGGGTCTCGCCGTTTATGGCAACAAAGGCTCGACCGACCAGCACGCCTACGTGCAGCAGTTGCGCGACGGGCTGAACAACTTCTTCGTCACGTTCATCGAGGTGTTGCGCGACCGGCAGACGGCGTCGCTGCTCGTGGAGCCGGGCGTGACGGCGGGTGATTATCTCGCAGGCTTTTTCCTCGGCACGCGCACGGCTCTTTACGAGAGCGGGCGTGAATCCATCACGCTGACCATCAATGAGGTTTCGCCGTTCTCCGTGGGCGTGCTCATCGCGTTGTTCGAGCGCGCGGTCGGGCTTTACGCCAGCCTCATCAATATCAACGCCTATCATCAGCCCGGCGTGGAAGCGGGCAAGAAGGCGGCCACGGCGGTCATTGTGTTGCAGGGAAAAATCCTCGCCTACCTCGCTGAGAAGAAAGGCCACGCGCTGACCTCGGCGCAAATCGCCAGCGGCCTCGGCGCGCACGACGACTTCGAGACGGTCTTCAAAGTCTGCGAGCATCTCGCGGCGAATCCTGATCACGGCGTGCGGAAGCAAGTGGGGCGCACGCCGTTTGAGGCGGCGTATCAGCGGTGATGGAGCGCGGGCTTTCCAGCCCGCAGCCATGTCCGCAAGCGCGAAGGCGTAAGAACTTACCGACGCCACCCTCCATTTCGCGTTGCTACGGGTTGAAAGCCCGCGCTCCGGGGCTGGTGTTATTTGCGCCATTGCTCTCTTTCCGCCCCTCGCTACAGTCTCGCCCCGATGAATCCATTGTCCCGGTTGCAGGTGAAAATTTTTGCGGACGGCGCCGACAAGAAGGCCATGCTCGACTTGTACGCCAACCCGCTCATCCAGGGTCTTACGACGAACCCTACGCTCATGCGCAAGGCCGGCATCAGCGACTACGAAGCGTTCGCGAAAGACATTTTGCAGACCGTGAAGGACAAGCCGATCTCTTTCGAGGTCTTCTCGGATGAGTTCCCCGAGATGAAACGTCAGGCGCTCAAGATCGCCGCGTGGCAGAAAAATGTGTACGTGAAAATTCCGATAACCAACACGCGTTCAGAATCCGCGTTGCCGCTCATCCGCGAACTCGGCCAGCTCGGCGTGCAGTTGAACGTCACAGCCATTCTCACGCTCGACCAGGTGCGCGGCGTGGCGGAGGCGTTGAACCCGAACGTCGCTTCGGTCGTTTCTGTTTTCGCCGGGCGGATCGCGGACACGGGCGTTGATCCCGAACCGCTCATGCGCGAGAGCCTCGCGCTGCTGCACGGTCAGCCGAAGGCTGAACTGCTCTGGGCCAGCGTGCGCGAAGTGCTGAACATCTGGCACGCCGACCGCACGGGCTGCCGCATCGTCACGGTGCCGCATGACATTCTG
>JANNGC010000397.1:0-2164 GCA_031380445.1 Pedosphaera sp. | reverse complement strand
GGCGATTCCCGCTTCCGTCATCGCCACCTTCGCCGTGATGAAGGCGATGAACTTCACGCTCAACAGCGTGACCATGCTCGCGCTGGTGCTGATGGTCGGCATCGTGATTGATGATGCCATCGTGGTGCTGGAAAATATTTTCCGCTTCATCGAGGAGAAGAAGATGAACCCGTTCGACGCCGCGCGCGAAGCCACGGCAGAGATTGGTCTCGCGGTCATGGCGACCACGCTGAGTCTGGTCGTGATTTTTGTCCCGGTCTCGTTCATGTCGAGCATCTCGGGGCGGTTCCTCTTTCAGTTCGGCATCACGGCGGCGGCGGCGGTGATGGTGAGCCTGCTCGTGTCGTTCACGCTCACGCCGATGATGAGCGCGCGCCTGCTGCGCGGGCACAGCCGCGCGGAGGACGACACGTCACGCCGTGGTTTTTATGCGGCGTTGGATCGTGGCTATGCGTGGTTGCTCGGGCTGGCCTTGCAGCGGCGCTGGCTGGTCTTTTTTGTCGCCCTCGCGGTCATGGCCACTTCCATCCCGCTCTACAAAGTGGTGCGCCAGGAATACGTGCCGTCGAATGTGGACGAGGGTGAGTTCGAAGTGAGCGTCACGGCGGCGGAAGGCGCCAGCCTGACGGCGATGGACGACGTGTCCGGGCGCGTCGAGCAGGAGCTGGCGGCCATTCGCGGTGTGCGCACGGTGCTCGCCGGCGCGGGCGGCGGCGGCATGATGGGCAGCGTGAACAACGCGCGTTTCTACGTGCAGCTCGTGCCGCACGCGGAACGCATCTTCACCTGGAAACGATTGCTGCAATGGAAACCGTGGCGCGCGTTCGAGGACAATTACTCCCAGCAGGAAGTCGTGCAGCAGGTGCGCCAGCGGCTGCGGCAGATTCCGAACATCCGCGTTTCGATCCGCAACCCGCAAACCTTCAACCTCGGCGGGCCGAACTGGGACATTGATTTTGCACTGCTCGGCCCGGACTTGGAATCGCTCTCTGCTTACGCCGAGCAGTTGCGCAAGAAGGCTCCCGAGCTGGGCCTGCTCGACGCCGACACCACGCTCAAGCTCGACAAGCCAGAACTGCGCGTCGAGATCGACCGCGAGCGCGCGGCGCATCTGGGCGTCGAGACGGAGGACATCGCCACGGCGCTGCGCATCATGGTCGGCGGCGATGACCGCGTGTCGCGCTTCCGCGATCCGGCGATGAATGAGAATTACGACGTGCAGGTGCGCCTCACGGAATCCGACCGCACGGACGTGCAGCACATCGCGGGGCTGTTCGTGCCGCGCCGCGACGGCGGACTGGTGCGGCTCGACAACGTGGTGCGCATCGTGCCGGGCAACACCGCGTCGCGCATTGACCGTCTGGATCGCCAGCGGCAGGTGAGCTTGCGTGCGGCGGTGGCTCCGGGTTTCGCGCAGGCGGATCGCATCGAGGCCCTGCGCGCGGAAGTGAAGGAAATGAATTTGCCGTCCGCCTACACGACGCGCGTCTCGGGCCGCGCGCGTGAACTGGAGACGACATTCCGCGAATTCCTCTGGGCGTTCCTGCTCTCGGTGATTCTGATGTATCTGATTCTTGCGTCGCAGTTCGAGAGCCTCATCCATCCGTTCACGATTTTGCTGTCGTTGCCGCTGTGCGTGCCGTTCGCGCTGGTGTCGTTGTGGGCGACGAACCAGACGATCAATCTCTACTCCGCGCTCGGCATGTTGGTGCTGTTCGGCGTGGTGAAGAAGAACGCCATTCTCCAAATCGATCACATGAACGGCCTGCGCGCGAAGGGCATGGAACGCGAGACGGCGATCCTGCAAGCGAACCGCGACCGTCTGCGGCCGATCCTGATGACGACGCTGACGTTGATCGCGGGGATGATTCCGCTGGCCCTCGGCTCCGGCCCCGGCGCGGAGGAGCGGCGGGCGACGGCGATTGTGGTCATCGGCGGGCAGACGCTCTGCCTGTTGCTCACGCTGATCGTGACGCCGGTGTGCTACGCGATTTTCGACGACTGGGGCCGGGGATGGTTCCGGAAGCGCGAGGCGAGCGCGTGACCATGGGTGGTGTTGGCAGCCTTCGTGGCGGCCGGTGAACGGTGGCTTCCAGTCCGGCGGGAACAGCTCAGATAGCAGGGGAGCCGTTCAAACGTTCAAGGTCGCCCAGCCTGTCGCGCG
>JANNGC010000375.1:0-2591 GCA_031380445.1 Pedosphaera sp. | reverse complement strand
AACCTTGCCACCGGCCCGCCGTTCGTCGTAGAGCGAACTGTAGTAGCTCGCCTCCCGGTAATAAAGATCACTGCTGAACGTGAGCTTGCGGTCAAGGAACCACGGCTCGACGAAGGAAAGTAGGTAATCCTGACGCTCCGTGCCCACGGAGGCGCGCAGGCGAAACTTCTGACCCGCGCCCGTGAAGGTCGGCGGCTTAAAAATATCAAAATTCGCCTGTGAAACCTCGACGAAGCCGACGAGTGAATCGACCGAACTGAAGCCCGCGCCAACGGTGAAATTGCCGGTGTTCTTTTCCTCGACACCCACCACGAGGTTCTTGCGGTTGGGCACGTCGGTCTCCTCGGGGCGCGCATCGACACGCTCGAAGAAGCCCATCTGTTGCAAGCGGGCCTTGCTGCGCTTTACCCGCACCATGTCGAAGGTCTCACCCGGCGACACCGCCAGTTCGCGGCGGATAACCTTGTCCTTGGTCTTGACGTTGCCCTTGATCTCGATCTTTTCGATCATGGCCTTCTCGCCCTCGGTCAATTCATAGCCGAGGTCCATCGTGCCCGTCTCGACGTTCGGGTTCTTGCGCGGAAATACGCGCGCGTCGATGTAGCCGCGGGAGCCGTAATAATCCTCCACCGCCTCGCGATCCGCCGCCAGTCCCTTGGGCGTGAAGAGTTCGCCCTCCTTCATGCGCAGGACTTTCTTAAGATCGTTGGTGCTGAAAAGCGTCGCCCCCTTCATCCCCACCGTGCCGACCTTGTATTGCCGGCCCTCGGAGACGACGAAGTGCAGGACCATTCGCGTGGGGGTGCGGAACTCCTGCTTGACCTCTTTCAGCTCAAAATCAATGTAGCCCTTGTCCCGATAGACCTCGGCCAGATGCTCCTTGTCGTCCTCGAATTCCTCGTCCTTGAGCTTCCCGCTCTGGGTGACGAAGGAAAACATCCACCAGCGGCGGGTCTTGAGTTCCTTGCGCAGCTTCTTCTGCGGGAAAGCCGTGGCCCCGTCAAAAACCACATCCACGATCCGGATCTTGACCGTCTCGACGATCTCGAAGGTGACCGTACCCCGGCCCGCATTCTCGTCGATGTTCAGGGTGTACTTGACCTCAGTGCGCGGGTAGCCGGAGTTCTCGTATTTCTTTTTGATCTCCTGGGCATCGCCGAACAGTTTCCGCTCATCGAGCGGTTCGCCGACCTTGGCCTTCACGACTTTCTTGAGATCGCCGTTGTCCCACTTGGTGTTGCCGACAAACTTGATGTCAGTGACCCGGGGCTTGGCCACGAGGACGTAGGTAAGCACAACGCCGTCGGGCGTGGCGTCTTCGACGATGCGGATGTTGTAGAAGTAGCCCGTGCCGTAAAGATTCCGCACGTCGTCATCCACGGCTAGGCGGCTGAAGGGGTCGCCCTGTTTCACGCGGATGTTGGCCCGGATGAGCGGTTCGCTGACGGACTCGGATCCGACCTGTTTCAGCTCGACTTTTTTTACCTGGGAGGGGCTTTGTGCGGACAGGGGGAAGGCCCCGAGCAAGAGCACGAGCAGCGCGTAGCGAAAGAATTTGTTCATCAACTGTTAATCCGCCTGAACGTCGTCGGCGCTGATTTTGGCCGCGCTTTCGAACCGGGTGTAAGTCTTCAGGAACGTGAGACACACATCGCCTGTCGGTCCGTTGCGCTGCTTGGCAATCAGCATGTTCACCGGCACGGCTTCCTGTTCGGCCCCCGGCCCTTCTTCGTCGTCTCCCGCCGCCGGCTTGTAGAGCAAGCCGATGAGATCGGCATCCTGCTCAATCGCCCCGGACTCACGCAAATCAGACATCCGGGGCTTGCGGTTTTTGTCCTTCTCCAGCTCGCGGTTAAGCTGGGCCAGGACAATCACCGGCACGTCGAGTTCCTTCGCCAACGCCTTGACGCCATTGGAAATGTCCGCGATTTCCTGCTGGCGGTTCTCGGCTCGGCGCGCAGTAGAGTGAACGAGTTGGAGGTAGTCAATGACGAAAAGCTTGATGCCATACTGCTGCCACATGCGCCGCGCCTTGGCCCGTAGTTGCAGGATGGAAAGGCCCGCCGTGTCGTCGATATAGAGCGGCGAGGCGGCCAGTTTGCCGGCCGCGCTCGTGATCTTCGGAAAGTCGCGCTCGGAGAAAAATCCCTCGCGGATGTTCCGCAAATTAACCCGGGCCCGCGAACACAACATGCGCAGCACGAGCGACTCGGAGCTCATTTCCAGCGAGAATACTCCGACCGGCAGCTTCTGGTCGATGGCCACGGACTCGGCGATGTTCATGGCCAGCGACGTCTTGCCCATCGACGGGCGCGCCGCCACCACGATCATTTCTCCGCCATGCAGACCGGCGGTCATCTTGTCGAGGTCGGGGAAACCGGTGGAAATGCCCGTGAGCATGCCTTGGTTGGCGTGGTATTCCTCCAGCCGGCTAATGGCCTTGTGGACCACGTCCTTGATCAGGAGGGTCTTGGCCTCAACTCGCTCTTCGCTGATGCGCAGGACATCGCCTTCCACCTGATCGAGGAGCGCATCGACCTCGCCCTCGTGTTCGTAAACACGGCCCACCACTTCAGTGCAGACGGAGATCA
>JANNGC010000337.1:0-6368 GCA_031380445.1 Pedosphaera sp. | reverse complement strand
GGGCGCGATCACCGCCGCGACGCTGGCGGCGGCCACGGTGGAACCGAGTTCCTATCTCGCCACCAATCTGCCGCCATCGCTCTTCGTTGCGGGGACGAACGTGCTGGCGGTCGAGGTGCATCAGGTCGAGGGCACGAGTTCGGATTTGAATTTCGATTTGCAACTGCGCGGCCTGAGTCCGACGAGCGCGACCGGACAGAGAATGGTTTATCTCTCCACGCCTGACGACTGGTCGTTCACGCCGGGGCCGACGAACGTGAATCTCGCCGCGACCGCGCTGGCGGAAGGCGGCGTCGCCACGCGCCTCCAGTTCTACGCGAACAACGTGAAGATCGGCGAGGACACGAACGCTCCTTTCACGCTCACTTGGACGAACGCGGGCGTGGGCACGAATTCGTTGCGCGCCATCGCCACCTTCGACACGGGCGTGAATGCCACGTCTGCGCCAGTAACCTTCGTCGTCATACCGATGCCGGTGAGCCTCGCGCTGATCAGCACGGGCGCGGTCTGGCGTTACTATGCGAGCAACGCCGCGCCGTCCGGCGTGTGGCCCGCGTCCGCCTTCGATGACGCGGCGTGGCCGAGCGGCCCGGCGGAATTTGGATATGGCGAAGGCGATGAGGCGACGGTGGTGCCGTCCGGGCCGGCGAACAATTTCTGGATCACGACCTACTACCGCCGCGCGTTTCACGTCAACGATCCGGCGTCGGTGACCAACGTGTTGGTTTCACTCAAGCGTGACGACGGCGCGATTGTTTATCTCAACGGCACCGAAATCATCCGCGACGGAATGGCGGCGGGCGCGGTGAGTTATTCCACGCAAGCGACCAACACGGTGAGCGGCGGCGCGGAAACCACTTTCTACAGTTACGCGGTGAATCCCGCGCTGCTCGTGCCGGGCACAAACGTGCTTGCCGTGGAAGTGCATCAAGTCACGAACACGAGCAGCGACGTGAGTTTTGATTTGCGTCTCGACGCTCTCGCGACCACGAACCGCGCGCGCGGTATCTGGCTCGTGTCGCCCGTGCCGGGCGCGAGCTACACCTTGCCCGCGACGGTGCCGTTCGTCACGCAGGTCGCCGTGGCCAGCAACGCGGGTGTGAGCAAGATCGAGTTCTACGCCGCAACGACGAGAGTGGGCGAGGTGACGAATCCGCCGTACGTCTTCAACTGGCCTGCTGTGACTTCGGGAACCTTTGCGCTCACTGCCGTGTTGCGCGAGACCTCGGGCGCGAGCGTCACGAGCGCGCCGGTCAGCGTCACCTTGCGCGCGCCCGCGCCGGAAGTGGCGCTGGTCAGCTTCGGCGACGTGTGGCGTTACCTCGACAACGGCGGCGGTCCCGCAACGAACTGGGCGAGCGTGACGAATTTCGACGACAGTTTGTGGAATCTCGGCGCGGCGAAATTCGGCTACGGCGGCGACGGCGAGAGCACCGTGGTCAGCTACGGGCCGGATGCGAACGCGAAATTCACGACCACGTGGTTCCGCAAGGAATTCAACGTGGCGAATCCGGCGGCCTACGGCTCGGTGAAGTTGCGCGTGGTGCGCGACGACGGCGCGGCGGTGTATTTGAACGGCACGGAAGTCTGGCGCGACAATCTGCCCGTCGGTCCGCTGGCCTCGAACACGTTCGCCCTCACGGGCATTGGCACGACCAACGAATACATTCCCGTCGAGGCCGTGGTGACGAATCTTCTGCGCGCGGGCACGAACGTCGTCGCGGTCGAGGTGCATCAAAACAGCCAGACGAGCAGCGACCTCGGCTTTGATCTCGCGCTGACTGGTTTGCAGAACACGAACCTGACGCAGGGCGTTTTCCTGACCAGTCCGGCGCATGGCGAACGCTTCACGAATGGCGCGCTGATTGCGCTTACGTCCTTCGCGCAGGCCACGAGCGCGGTCACGCTGGTCGAGTATTTCGCGGACGGGATCAAAATGGCCGAGGCAACGGTGCTGCCCTTCGCAGCAACGTGGACCAATGCTGCACCCGGCACGCGCTCGCTGCGCACACGCGCGACGCTGGCGAATTCCGTCACGCTGACTTCCGCGCCGTTGAGCATCTTGATCGCGCCGCCGGCTTACGCGATGACGCTCGCGGCGGCGGGCGGTGTGTGGCGCTATTACGACGAAGGCCTCGATCTCGGCACGGCGTGGAGCGGCTTCGGCTTCGACGACGCGGCGTGGGAGAGCGGCCTGGGGAAATTTGGCTTTGGCGATCCCGGCATGACGACGTTGCTCGCCAGCAACCGCGCCGACCTCTCGCGCATCATCACCTACTACTTCCGCAAGGACGTGACCGTGCCCGCGAACGCCGTCATCACCAACCTCGCGCTTCGCGTGCAGCGCGACGACGGCGTGATTTTATATCTCAACGGCGCGGAAGCATGGCGCGACACGAACATGCCGCCCGGCGTCATCACCGCCAGCACGCAGGCCGCATCCGCGCTCGGTGGCGCGAATGAAACGGTGTGGGTCACGGCCTTGCTCAACCCAGCGCTCTTGCAGGCGAATCAGAATCTGCTCGCCGCCGAGTTACATCAGAACGGCACGAACAGCAGCGACCTCGGCTTCGCGCTGGAACTCACCGCGCTGGGCTACATTGACCACACGCCGCCGCCCGTGCCACCGCAGATTGTTTTCTCCACGTCGGGTGGAAACTTGCAGCTCAACTTCCCGGAATCGAACGGGCGTATCTTCGTGATCGAGGCTTCGGCGGATTTGGAAAACTGGTTCCCCGTCGCGACGAACACGGTGAGCGGCGGGCAGTTTCAATTCAGCGCAAACCCTTTGCAGGCCGCGCACCGCTTCTTCCGCGTGGTGTGGGAACGGTGACGTTGTGGCAGCGGCGCGCGGACTTTCCAGTCCGCAGCCAGCCTCGCACGAAGAGCAGTCTTAAAATGGCGATGACACCTCGTCATCGCACGATGCTGCGGACTGGAAAGTTCGCGCGCCGTCAGAAACCTCTTTGTCCATCGCGCCGCTTTAGGAACACTTCGTTCAAACATGAGCATGAACATTGAAGTTATTCTGACACCGACGGAGTTCCCCGCGCTGGCCGCGCGCGATCTGAGCGCGACCACCTGCGTCGTCTTCGACGTGCTGCGCGCCACCTCCTCGATGCTCACCGCGTTGAACAACGGCGCGGAGGAAATCATCCCCGTCGTGGAAATCGCCGAGGCGCTGGCGGTGAAACAGCGGCGACCGGAAGTGCTGCTCGCCGGCGAACGCCACGGGTTGCGCATCAGCAAGGAACTCACGGGCAGCGTGGATTTCGATTTCGGCAATTCTCCGCGCGACTTCACGCCGGAGAAAGTGCGCGGCCAGTCCATCGCGTGGACGACCACGAACGGCACGCGCGCCCTCCGCGCCTGCGCGCACGCCGAGCTGGTGCTGCTCGGCGGACTGTTAAACCTCGACGCGCTCAAGGAGGTCATTGAACAACTGCGCCCCAAGAATTTGCTCCTGGTCTGTGCCGGGACTTTTGAGCTGCCGGCCTTCGAGGACATTTTCGCCGCCGGCGCGCTCGTGGATGAACTGGCTCAAGAACTTCCGCCCGAGTGCCTGAGCGACTCCGCGCACCTGGCCAGCCTGGCCTACAGCCAAGCGTGCATGGACAACGGCGGAGTCTGGGAACCGGCCATCACCTCCCGCGCGCTCAACGCCCGTCGCCTCCTGGCTAATCCTAATCTCGCAGCCGACGTGGCCTTGTGCCTCGCGGACGCCCGGATGCCGCTCCACGCCTCGCTGATGAAGGACGGATCGGTGCGCCCGCTGCACGGCTTCGGCGCGAAGCTCGCGTAGAGCGTTTGGCAAAAAATATTTCCGTTTTGCCGAAAGGAAGCATTCTCCCTCTCCCAGCGGGTGAGAGCCGGGGTGAGGGAGAGATTTGCCCCGGCAGATCAGGCGAGAAAACTGCTTTAGGCCACCACTCCACCCGTCACTACTGTGCTTGTCGGTAGCTCGCCACCACCCATTCGCTCAACGCCTTTTCCGGCGCTTCGACCACGGCGCGGTCGATGATGAATTCCGTCTGCGCCGTGTTCTGCGACAGCAGCTTCAGACCGAAGTGGAAGTCTTTGAACTTCTCCGCGCACAAATCGCGCACGGTCTTGTTCTGTTCGATGGCTAGAGTCACAAGGTGTTCCGCCGCGTCGTCGGTGAAGGCCAGCGTCAGTCCGAAACTCTCGCGGAAGCGTTGGGCAAACTCGCGCACCACTTGCGCCATCACCGCGCGCTCCTGCTTGTCCCTTTCGGCGAGCAAGGTTTTCAGAGCAGACGCCGGGTTGTCCACCAGCTCGCGCGTGATCACGATTTGCTTTACCACGGTGGACGGCAGCTCGAATTTGAAATCGCGGAAGACGCGCTCGCACACTGTCATCAGGCCGCGCGCGCCGGTCTTTTCTTCCGCCGCCAGTTCCGCGATGCGCCGCAGGCCGTCCTCGCGGAACAGCACTTCGATGTTGTAGGCCGCGAAGTCCTGCTCGTACTGGCGGATGATGCTGCCCTCGGAGCCTTGGAGGATGTGAAACAGATCATCGGTGTTCAGCGCGTGGCAATGCACGCGCACCGGCAGGCGGCCGATGAACTCCGGCTCGAAACCAAAATCAATGAAGTCCCGCGTCTGTGCGTGAATCAGCGTTTCTTCATCCGCCACCACGCGGCTTGACGCGGCGAAGCCAATCACCGCCTCGCGCAAACGCCGCTGCACAATCTTCTGCAAGCCATCGAACGCCCCGCTCACGATGAATAGAATGTGTTTCGTGTTGATCGTTGTGGGCTGCTTCTTGCCGTCTCCGCCGCCGCCGCGCTGCAAATCCATCATGGCCTGAATTTGCCCCGCGATGTCGTTCGGCGCGCGCGCGGCGACTTCTGTTTCTTCCATCAACTTGAGCAGGTTGGTCTGCACGCCGCGCCCGCTCACATCGCGCCCGCCGGAGGCGGAGGACGTGGCAATCTTGTCGATCTCATCAATGTAGATGATGCCATACTGCGCGCGCTCCACGTCGCCATCGGCGCGGCGCACCAGTTCGCGCACGAGATCTTCCACATCGCCGCCGACGTAGCCGGTCTCGGAAAATTTCGTCGCGTCACCCTTCACGAACGGCACGCCGATCAAATCGGCCACGCTGCGGATGAGATACGTTTTGCCCACGCCGGTCGGGCCCACGAGGATGATGTTCTGCTTGGCGTAATTCGCCGTCTGCCGGCCTTCGCGGGCGAAGCGGACCTGGTTGTAATGATCGCAGAGCGCCACGCTCAACACCTTCTTGGCCTCGTCCTGTTTGATGACAAAGCGGTCGAGATGCGATTTCACGTCACGCGGCTTGTAGCTGAAGTCGAAATCTCCCGGCGCTTTCGGCGCGAGCGATTCGCCGCCCTCTTCATCGCCCTCGCCCGGGTTCGAGGCGAAGGCCGGATTGGTGACGCCGGGAAAATTCTTGCGCATGAACTCGGCGAGCTGCCGCTGAAATTCCTCGGGCGAAGGCGTGCTGTTGCGAATCGTTTTCATCAGTGCGTGGACAGGTAAGGCGGCGTTCCGTTCAGGACAACTTGGATTCCAAAGCGACGGGAGATTTTACACGGAGGGAGGGTGGCGGCGGGCATCCTTGCCCGCCGCGCTACCGCGCCGACTCCACACGCTGCGCGAAACGCAGCGCGTCCTCGTAGCCGACGAGCCGCAGGTTCACGCGCTCCGCTCCATTCGTGCCGATGAAGACCACGGTGGGAAACGCTCCGATGCCAAACTTCTCCGCGAGCTTTTGATTGGACGCGTTGTCCACCGTCAGGTCCGCGCGCAAGGCGAGAAACGGCGCGGCGGCATCGCCAACGCGACGGTGCGAGAAGACCTTCCGCTCCATCTCTAAACACGGCGCACAGTTGCGGGAGGTAAAATCAATCATCACCGGCCGCCCGCCCAGACGCCCGGCTTCGACCGCCTCATCGGAGTAGCTGATCCAGGAAATTTTCTCCTCCGCGCCGGGATTGGTGCCGAGCCACACCGCAAACGTGACCATCAGCAAGGCCAGGCCGCGCTTGAGCATCAGGCCATCGCTCACCGGCAGCGCTGTGCGCTCCAGCAACCCGATGTGCAGCGCGCCCAGTCCAAGAATTCCCGGCACGACGTATGGAATCGGACCGCCGAGAAAAATCACGGTGCAAAAATGCACGCTCAGCGCCGCCCCGATCCACGCGGCGACTTTCAAAGCAAATCCAGGCCAGACATTTTTCAAAGCGCGCGCAGGCTAGGGAACAGCGCGGCGTTTGACAACCGGCGGCGCGCGGGCCCCCGAGTCCCCGGGGTCAATCCCCCCCGCCTGGAGCCAAGCTGGCGTGTAATTTTTCGCCCGGCCACGGCGGGCCGCGCACC
>JANNGC010000306.1:0-17720 GCA_031380445.1 Pedosphaera sp. | reverse complement strand
CGCCTCGGCCAGCGCGACTTGGTAGGGCGCGGTGTCGAGCTTGGTGGTGAGGATCATGGGCACGTCTTCGAGGACGTTCGTGGTCAGGTGGTAACCGAGGGCGTGGATGAGCGCGTATTTGGCGGTGCGAAAACGGTTTTGCGCGCGGATGACTTGCGGGCGGGCGTTGGCCACTTTCACTTCGCCGCGCAGCACGTCGAAGCGCGGGACGGCTCCGGCTTCCTGGCGGCGGCGGGTGTTCGTGAGTTCTTCGGTGAGGAGTTTCACGGCGGCCTGTTGCACGGCGATTTGTTGTTCGGCGAGGAGCACGTCGTAGTAGGCGGTGCGGACGGCGAGGAGGGTGTTGGCGAGCACGGCCTGGTATTCCTGGTAGGCTTGGAGCTTGATGAGCCGGGCCGCGCGCCACGCGGCGGCGAGCTTGCCGCCTTCGTAAATTTTTTGCGTCAGGCGGATGCTGCCGGTCCAATTGTCCTCCAAGGGGAGGTAGTCCGGCTGTTTGCTGAACGGGTCGCGGTCCTGGGCTTTGTCGTGTTCGTAGCCGGCGGCGCCGGTGATCTTCGGCAGCACCACGGCGCGGGTCTGCACGGCCACACCGTGCGCGGCTTCGAGGTCGTGCTGGGATTTGAGAATGTCCGCGTTCTGGGCGAGGGCCACGCGCACGGCTTCGTCCAGCGACAGCGGCTGCGCGAGCCAGGGCACGGGCGCGGCGGCGCGCAGGTCCGTGAACACCACGGCCAGCGCGGTCACGACGCAATATATCACTCTCCGTTGGTTGCTCATTGGCATAGTTAAAAACAAATCTGCACTCACGAAGCCCCGTCGCGCGGGGCCGGGTCATTGCTCCTGCACGCGATAGAATCTCATGCTGGTGCCGATGCCGTCGGTGGCGGTGGCGGTGATGACATCGGGGACGATCTCGCCGCCGACGACTTTCCACGTCACGAGGACTTCGGTGTCGAGCAGGGTCCATTGCAGGTCGCTCAACGCTTCCTTGAAATAAACCGTGTAGGTCTTGCTGGCGCGGCCTTCCCAGTTGATGGAGAGCGTGTTGTCGCTCACGGAGAGGTGCAGGTTGCTCACGCTCACGGTGTTGGTCACGGGCGGGGCGTCGTCATAGACAATCTGATCCAGCCAGCCGCGGTCGGCGTTGGTCGAGACGCTGCCGTTCTTGAGGTAGGTCCATTCGAGCAGTTGCGTCCCGGCGGCGAGCGGGAAGGTGCGCTGCTGCCAGCCGACTTCGCCGGAGATGCTCTGCTGCGGCACGCCGTTCAGGAAGAACGTCAGGTGGTCGGCATTGGTCTCGGAACTGACTTTCCACCAGAAGCTCACGCTGCCGGGACCGGCGACCATCGTTTCGAGCGTGCTGCTCTGGTTGTCGAAAATGCGGCCGGTGCGCGCGGCGTCGGTGCCGTCGTGGGTCACCACGGTGTGGCCGATCCAGCCGGCCTCGCCCACGGTGGTGAAGAAGAGGTCGTAGGAATCCAGCGCCTCGGCGAGATCAATCACCGGCAGCACGGTGACGAGCGCGGGGGTGGTGATGGCCTGCCCGGCGACGTTCGTAATGGTCACGGTGTAGTGGCCGGCCTGAGCTTCGGCGATGTTGTACAGGGTGAGTTCCGCGGTGTTCGCGCCGCCGATGGTGGGCCCGTCGGTGATGGCGTTGGTGGCGTTGTGGAACCAGCGATACGTCTTGGGCGCGGTGCCGGTGGTGGCGACGCTCAACGTCACGATGTCGCCGGCTTCCACGCTCTGGCTGGCGGGCTGCATCACAATGACGGGCGGCGCGGTGGTAACGATGACGATGGGCGGCGGCGTCTGGTTGAACCACACGTAGTCGAGCCAGCCGCGATCCTGGCCGGCGGCGAGGGTGGCGTTTTTCGAGTAGCGCCATTGGAGTTCGTGGGTGCCGCTCGGCACGTCGAAGTTGATAAGCTGCCAGTCTTGATCGCCGGAGATGCGGACTTGATCCACGGCGTCCACCATGAAGCGGAGGTAGTCGTGGTCGGCTTCGGAGGAAACTTTCCACCAGAACGAGAGCGGGCCGGGGCCGGTGACGGTGGTTTTGATGAAGGTGTAGGTGCTGTCGGTGGCCGCGCCGGTCTGGGCGGCGTCCACGCCGTCGCGGGTCACGCCGGTCTGGCCTTTCCACGCGGTGGCGGTGCCGCCAGCGGTGAAGCTGAGTCCGCCGTCGAGCGAGGAATTGAGCGTGACGTTCGAGCTGACGGTGAGGGTCGCGCCGGAACTGGTGACGGAGTTGACAGAGTTGCTGATGAAGACGGAATAGGTGCCGACGGCGAAGGCTCCGACGTTCGAGACGGTGAGGGACGCGGCGTTCGCGCCGCCGAGGCCGGGGCCGTTGGCGAGCGGGGAGCCGTTGAAGAGCCATTGGTAGTAAATGGGCGGCGTGGCGGCGACGACGACGGTGAAGGTGACGTTGCTGCCTGGTTCGGCGCTGACGCTGGCGGGCTGGGTGACGATGACGGGCGCGACGAGGCCAAAGGAAACTTGATCCACGAAGGCGCGGTCGAGGCCGTTCGTCGTGCTGCCGTTTTTCGCGTAGGTCCAGGTCAGCGTCTGGTTGCCGGAGCCGATGTTGATGGACTTGAACTGCCAGTCCACTTCGCCGGAGATGCGGACGGCGAGCACGCCATTGGTGAAGAGCGAGAGGTAGTCGTTGTTCGTCTGCGAAGAAACTTTCCACCAGAAGCTGACCGCGCCGGGGCCGGCGAAGACGGAACTCATGGAGGTGCTGCCGCTGTGGCCGATGGCGCCGCTGCGCGCGGCGTCGGTGTTGTCGTGGGTGAGGGCGGCGTGGCCGGTCCAGGTCGGGGTGCCGTTCGTCGTCCACGTCAGGCCGGGCGTGTCGAGGGCGTCATCGAGCGGGATGAGGGAATAGACCGTGAGGTTCGCCGCCGCGCTGACGGCGCCGCCGGCCTGGCCGGTGACGAGGACGCGATACGCGCCGCCTTGGCCGGGCTGGACGGCGGTGAGGACGAGATTGGAAGTGGTCGCACCGGCGATGCCCGCGCCGTTCACGAGATCAATGCCGCCGCGCTGCCATTGGTAGCTGAAGGGCGGCGTGCCGGCGACGGTGACGGAGAAGCTGGTGTTCGCGCCTTCGTCAATGCCTTTGCTCACGGGCTGCCCGGTGACGGTGGGCGCGACCGCGCCGAAGGTGACTTGATCCAGCCACGCGCGATCCTGGCCGGCGACGGTGGCGCTGTTCTTCGCGTAGGTCCACGTCAGGGTCTGGTTGCCGGAGCCGAGATTGATGGCGCGCGTTTCCCAGTCCTGTTCTCCAGAGATGCGCACGGCCTGCACGCCGTTCGTGAAGAACGTCAGGTAATCCCCATTCGTCTGCGAAGAAACCTTCCACCAGAAGCTGATCGTGCCGGGGCCGGTGATGGTGGACTGCACCGAGGCCGAGCCGGAATGCGGCACGCCCTGGATGCGCGCGGAGTCCGTGCCGTCGTGCGACACGGCGATCTGGCCGACCCACGCGGGCGAACCACTGGTGGCCCAGACGAAGTTCGTGGTGTCGAGCGCCTCGGCGAGCGGGATGAGGGTGTTGACGGTGAGCGGCGCGCTCAAACTGTTCGCGGTGCCCGCCGCGTTGCCGACCACGACGGAGTAATTCCCCGCCTCACCCGGCTGCACGTTGTTCAAGGTGAGCGTGGAACTGTTTGCGCCCAAAATGTCGCCACCGTTGTAGCGCCACTGATACGAGAGCGGCGGCGTGCCATAGACGCCGACGGTGAAGGTCGCGCTCGCGCCCTGATCCACGTTCGTGCCGGACGGCGAGGTGAGCACGCTGGGCGGGGTGGGGATGAAGACGAAGTTATCCACCCAGCCGCGATCCTGGCCGTTGGTCACGCTGGCATTTTTCGCGTAAGTCCACTTCACGATCTGGTTGCCGGGCAGGATGGAGAACGAGCGCTGCTCCCAGCCGGCTTCGCCGGAGATGCGCGCGAGCGCGGTGTTGTTCGTGTAGAAAATCAACTCGTCGCCGCCGGTGCCGTTATTGGTCTGCGAGGACACCTTCCACTTGAACTGGACGGTGCCGGGACCGGCGAGAGTGGCCTGCATGGTCGAGCTGCCGCTGTGCGCCGTGGTCGGAGATTTCACGGCGTCCACGCCGTCGAAGGTCGTCTGGTTCTGGCCGATCCAGCCGGGGCTGCCGGTGGTCCAGGTGTAGTCGGCGTTATCAATGGCCTCGGCAATCGGGAAGGTCGGCAGCACCGTGAGGAGCGCGCTGGCGGTGGGGGTCACGGCCACCACGTTGCTGACTTCGAGCGAATAACTCCCCGCCTGCAAGAGCTGCACGCCGCTCAAATTCAACGTGAGCGACCGCGCGCCGCTGATGCCGGCGCCGTTGACCAGCGGCAAACCGTTGTGCAGCCACTGGTAAGAAAGCGGCGGGGTGCCGCGCACGCCGGCGGTGAAACTGACCGCCGAGCCTTGATCAATGACGCGCGCCACCGGCTGGTTCGTGATGATCGGCGCGATGGGTGCGAACACGACTTGATCCACGAACACGGTGTCGAGTCCGTTCGTGAAGAGGCCGCTCTTGTTGTAGCTCCAGGTGAGCGCGTACGTACCGGAGTCGAGGTCGTAGGTTTTTTGCGACCAGTTGTGGTTGCCGGAAATTTCCGAGGTGGTGCTGCCGTTGATCTCGAAGCTCAGGATGTCCACGTTTGTTTCCGTGGAGGCACGCCACCAGAAGCTCAAAGTGCCCGGCCCTTGCACCGTCGTTTTCAAGGTCGTGGACTCGCTGCCCGGCATCGAGCCGCTGCGCGCGGCTAGGCCGTCGCGATGAATGTTCGTCGAGCCGACCCACCACGAGTAGCCGTAGGTTTCCCAGACGAGATTGGTGTTCAACGCCTCGCTCAACGGAGCCGACGGGATGACTTGCAGCGTGAACGGCGGGCTGACGGCGGAGCCGGCCGGATTCGAGACATCCACTTCATACGTGCCGGTCTGCTCGGGCTGCGCATTCGAGATGGTCAGGCGGCGGTTGCCGACCGCGCCGACGAGGAAGCCGGGATAGAGCGGGAAATTCGTGTTGCCATTGATCAGGTTCGTGCCGTGCAACGCGCCGGGCGGCGTGAAACTCCACTGGTAGCTGAACGGCGTGGTGCCGCTCGCCGCCACGTTGAAACGGACGGTGGTGCCCACGTCCACGACGAACAGTTCCTGGCTGGTGTTCGTGATGATGGGCGCGGTCGGGCCGAAGACCACTTGATCCAGCCACGCGCGGTCGAGGCCGGAAAGGCCGGTCGCGCTCTTGGTGTACGACCAGCGGAGGACGGTGCCGGGATCATTGATGGTGAAGGTGCGCTGCCGCCAATCGGTCTCGCCGGAGATGTTCGCCGCTTCCACGCCGTCAATCGTGAAGCGCATCCGGTCCTGGTTCGTTTCCGAAGAGGATTTCCAGAAGAAGGAAATCGCGCCGGGGCCGGAGACCACGGTCTGCACCCAGCTCGTCATGCCGTGGCCAATCGTGCCGCTCGCCGCCGCATCAATCAGGTCGGACTTCACGTTCGTCTGGCCGCGCCACGGCGCACCGCCCACGGTCGCGCCGCTGACCCAGAGCAAATTCGTGTGGTCGGTGTCCACCGCGACCGGGATCGAGATGACGGGAATCACGCTCAGGAAAACCTGCTCGCTGATGTCGAGGCTGTAAGGATTCCGCACCACCACGTCGTAGAGGCCAGCCTGCGCCGCGTTCACGCCGCTGATGATCATCGTGGGCGTCTTCGAGCCGAGGATGTTGCCGCCGTCGCCGAGTTCCTGGCCCTCGAAGCGCCATTGATAACTGAGCGGCGCGGTGCCGAGCGCCACGATGGAGAAGGTCACGTCCTCGCCGGGGTTCACTTCCACGCCGGACGGCTCCTGCACAATGACCGGCACGGACGGGCCGAAGCTCGGGACGAAATCTACTTCGTCCAGCCAGCCGCGATCCAATCCCGCCAGGCCGCCCGCGTCCTTGCTGTAGGTCCAGCGCAAGGTCACGAGTCCGCCGGGCACGACGAACGATTGATACTCCCAGCCGGTCAGACCGGAAATTTGTGCGAAGGTCGAGCCGTTCACCGAGAAGGTCAGCGGGTCCGCGTTCGTCTGCGAAGAAACTCTCCACCAAAAACGAATCGTGCCGGGGCCGACCACGGTCGTTTCCAGCGTGCTCGAAGTGCCGTCGGTGATGGTGCCGCTCTGCGCCGCCGCCTCGCCGTCGTGGGTCACGTTCGTCTGCACGGTCCACGGCGCACCGAGGTCGGTGTTCCAAGTGAGGTACGGCGCGTTCATGGCCTCGCCGATGGTGAGGGCGGCGATGACGCTGAATGAAACTGGTGAACTGACGAGGCCGCCCGCCGCGTTGCTGATGGCGACGGAGTAGAGGCCGCCTTGCAACGGCTGCGCGTTGTTCAAGGTGAGCGTGGCCGTGGTCGCGCCGCTCACGCTGCCGCCGTTAAAGATGTTCGTGCCGTTGCGCTTCCACTGGTACGTGAGCGGCGCGGTGCCGGCGGCGACAACAGTGAAGCTGGCCGGAGCGCCCTCGGGAACCGTGAGCGCGGCGGGCGGCGTGGTGATGCTCGGTGGCGTCAAGACGGCGAGCGCAGCGTTGGAGCTGGTGACGAACCCGACGGCGTTGCTGACGGTGACGGAATAATTTCCCGCGTCCACCGGCTGCACGCCGCTGATGATGAGGACGTTGGAATTCACGCCGCTGAGGCCGTTGCCATCGAAGAGCGCCACGCCGTTCAAACGCCACTGCAGGAAGAGCGGCGGCGAACCGGCCGTGCCAACGATGAACATCATGTCATTGCCTTCCACCACCGACTGGCCGGCGGGCTGGGCGGTGATCGAGGGCGGCACGCTGACGATGAGGCGCGCGCCGCCATTGGTCGTGCCGGGCACGTAGGTCGAGCCGTTCTGCACGAGCCAAGGTTGGCCGATCACAGCGAGGTTCAAATACGGAGCGCCCACCACTTCGCTCATCGTGAGCACGGTGAGCGACGCGGGACTGCTGACGACGAAGCCGGCAGTATTGCTGACGACGACCGAGTAGGTGCCGATGTGCGCGGCTTGCACGTTGTTGAGCGAAAGCGTGTTCGTGGTCGCGCCGCTCACGCCCGCGCCATCCGTGAGCGCAACGCCGTTGAGCAGCCATTGATACGAGAGCGGCAGCGCGCCGCTGGCGAGCATGCTGAAGCTCGCGGACTCGCCCTCGGTCACGCTGCGGTTCGTGGGCTGGAGAGAAATAACCGGCGCGGAGAGGACCGACGTGGCGTTCAACGTCACCACCGCGCTCGTCGTCGTGCCCGCCGCGTTGCTCACGAAGAGCGAGTAGCTCGCCGACTGCGCAGGCGCGCTGAGAATCGTCAGACGCGGGCCTTGCGCGCCGCTCACGCCGCTGCCGTTCAGCACCGGCAGGCCGTTCGAGCGCCACTGGAAGGTCATGGGCATCGAGCCGCCCACGCCCGCGCCGAAGTTGGCCGTGTGGCCCGCGAAGAGGTTCAGGCTCACCGGCTGGTTCGTGACAAACGGAGCGATGCTGATCGTGCTCGGCGTGTAGGTGATGCCATCCACCCAGCCCGCGTCCTGACCGGCGGTGCCGCTCGTGCCTTTGCCGTAGCGCCACTTGAGCAACTGCGTGCCAGCGGGGACGGCGTAAGTTTTTTGTTCCCACGGCACTTCGCCGGAGATGCGGACGATTTCAGGAGCGCCAATGTAGAAGCGCAAATTGTCGTCGCTCGCTTCGCAGGAAACCTTCCACCAGAAGGTCACGGTGCCGGGGCCCTCGACGTACGTTTCCAAGCGGGAGTTCTCGCCGTGATTGATGGAGCCGGTGCGAACCTCGTCCACGCCGTCGTAGGCGGTGGCGCTGGTCTGCGCGATCCATGAGGCGTTGCCCGCCTGGGCGAAGGCGATATAGGGCGCGCCCGCCGCTTCGCCGAGCGTGAGCACGGAGAGCGCGGCGCGCGCGGTGGCGAGGCCGACGGCGTTGCTCACGACCACGGTGTAGTTGCCCGCCTGCGCCGCCGGCACGTTGCTCAGGCTGAGGCTCGTGGTGGTCGCGCCGCTGACGGGGCTGGCCCCGGCGACATTCGCGAGCGGAGCGCCGTTCAAGAACCATTGATACGAGAGCGGAGCCGCGCCGGTCGCCGCGATGGCGAAGGTGACGGACGCATTCTCACTCGTCTGACGGCTCACCGGCGGCGTGGTGATGACGGGCGCGTTGCCGGCCGGGAGTGCATTCACGACGAGCGCGGCGTTCGAGCTGATGGCCACACCAGCCGAGTTGCTGACCAGCAGCGAGTAGTGGCCCGCCTGGCCGAGCGTGACGCCCGAGAGCGTGAGTCGCGGCGTCTGCGCGCCGCCCACGCTGGCCGAGTTCGGCAACGACGCGCCGTTCAAGCGCCATTGATACGTGAGCGGCATGGAGCCAGTCACGGTGGCGGCGAAGGAAATCGTGGTGCCAGCGAGCGCGGTCTGGGCGGCGGGCGGCGCCGTGACGAGCGGCGCGACGGCGGTGTCGGAAATAAATTCCACATGGTCGAGGAAGCCCGCGTCGGAACCGGCGCTGCCCGTCGCGTCCTTCACATACTGCCAGCGCAAGGTGTGCGTGCCCGCCGGAATGGTGAACAGTGGCTGCTGCCAGTCCACTTCGCCGGAAAGGCGCGCGAGTTCCGTCGCGCCATTCAGGAAGAGGAAGGCGTCGCTGTTCGTCTGCGAGGAAACTTTCCACGCGAACTTGATCGTGCCGGGGCCGGTCACGTTCGCTTCGAGCAGCGTGTTCTGGCTGTGCGCCAGCACGCCGCTGCGCGCCGCGCTCCAGACGGTGAGCGTGCCCGCGCCTTGCAGGCTGCTCGCGGTGCCGGCGGCGTTGCTGACGATGACGGAGTAGATGCCTTGATCCGCCACCTGCGCGCTCAGGACGGTGAGATTGGACGTGGTGACACCGCTGAACTTCGCGCCGTTGATCAAGTTCGTGCCGTCGCGCATCCACTGGTAACTGAGCGGGGCCTGGCCGAGCGCGCCGACGTTGAAGACCGCGTTCGAGCCGGCCACCACGTAGCGATCCACCGGCGCGTTCGTGATGAAGGGCGCGGTGATGACGGTGAGCGACGCGGGCGTGCTGAAGGTCGCGCCCGCGCTGTTCGTGACGAGCACGGAATAATTTCCCGCCACTGCCGCCGCCGCGCCAGTGAGCGAGAGGTTGGTGGTCGTGGCACCGGCGACGCCGCTGCCATTGGTCAGCGGCACGCCGTTGAGATGCCACAGGTAACTGAGCGGCGTGGAGCCGCCGGCCAGCGCGTTGAAGCTGACGCCCGCCGGCACCACCACGGTGCGGTTCACCGGCTGCACGGCGAAGAACGGCGCGGTCGGCACGCTGTTCGGCACGTAGCGCACCTGGTCCACCCAGCCCATGTCGAGGCCGGCCCGGCCGCTGCTGTTTTTCTGGTAGCGGAATTCCACGGTCTGATTCGCGCCGCTCGGAATGGTCCAACTGCGGAAGGTCCAGTCCACTTCACCGGAGATGTTCTCCTGCTCGGAGCCGTTCACGTAGAAGCGCAGGCGGTCGGAGCCGCTGCCTTGCGAGGAAACTTTCCACCAGAAATAGAACGTGCCGGGACCGGTCAAAGTGGTGGCCAGCGTCGTGGTCACGCTGTCACCGATGAGGCCCGTGCGCGCGGCGTCCGTGCCGTCGCGCGAGATGGCGACCTGCCCGATCCACGGCGCGGCACCAGCGGGCGTCGTGGTCGTGGTCCAGTTCAAGTTCGTGGTGTCGAGCGCCTCGGCGAGCGGCACGATGAGGTTCACTTGCAACGACGCGTTCGAGCTGGTCGCGCTGCCCGCCACGTTCGTGACGAAGACGGAGTAGAGGCCGTTGTTCGCCGGCTGCACGTTCGGCACCGTCAGCGTGGCGCTGTTCGGCGCGCCCATCGGAGCGCCGTTGAACAGCCATTGATAATACATCGGCGGCGTCCCGCTCACGCCCACGGTGAAGACGGCGTTCGTGCCTTGATCCGTGATCTGGTTCGTCGGCTGCGCGGTGATCGCGACGGCCTGCGGGATGAAACGAATCTCATCCACCCAGCCGCGATCCTCGAGCAGCGAGCCGCTGGAATTTTTCGCGTAGGTCCAGAGCAGCGTCTGCGCGTTGGTGCCGAGGGTGTAAATTTTTTCCTGCCAGTCCACGTCGCCCGTGATGCTGCTCTGCTCCGTGCCATTGACGAAGAAGCGCAGGCGGTCGCCGGACTCGGCGGAAACTTTCCACCAGAAGCGCAGCGTGCCGGGGCCGTTGATCACGGTCTGAAACGACGACGCCTGATTGTGCGTGATCGGCCCGCTGCGGCCCGCGTCCACGCCGTCGTGCGTGACCAGCGCCTGGCCGACCCAGTTCGCGTTGCCGCTCGACGTGATGGTGAACGTGGTGTCGAGCGACTCGGGCAGCGGCAAGATTGGCGTGACCGTGAGCGCCGCGTTCGAGCTGACCAGCGCGCCCTGCGCCGTGGTGATGACGACCGAATAATTTCCCACCTGCGACGGCTGCACGTTCGAGAGCGTGAGCGTGGGCGTGATGGTGCCGCGAATGACCGCTGTCTCGACCAGCGGCGCGTTGTTCAGCCGCCATTGATAGGTGAACGGAGCCTGGCCCGCCACCGCCGCGCTGAACGTCGCCGTCGCGCCCTGATCCACCGCCTGCGCCACGGGCTGGCTGGTGATGCTCGGCGGCGCGGCCTCATACACCACCTGATCCACCCACGCGCGATCCTGGCCGTTGGTGAGCAAGGCGTTTTTGTTGTAGCGCCAGCGGAGGGCGTGCGCGCCCGCCGGCACGCTGAAAATGCGCTGCTCCCAATCCACTTCACCGGAGATGGTGAACTGCGTCCCCCCATCCATGTAGAAACGCAGACGGTCGTTATCCTGCTCGCTCGACACCTTCCACCAGAAGCTCAACGTGCCCGGCCCCGTCACCGTCGTTTCAAAATACGATTCACCGCTCACCGGCACCGCACCACTCACCGCCGCGTCCTCCAAATCATGCGTCGTCTCCGCCGCGCAACCCCACGGGATCGCCCCCGTCACGAACGTCAGATTCGTCACATCCAGCGCCTCGTTCAACGAACACGAACCCAGCACCCGCACCGAGCTGCTGCCGAAACTCGCCGTCAGCGGCGTGGGCGGGAAACCCGCGTCCACCAGCGCGCGCGCCACCGGCGCGTCACACACGCTCACCGTGGTGTAGGGCTTGCCGTCCACCGGTTTTCCCGCGAGCAAAACTTTCACCACCGTGCCCGTGCCGGGCGGCAGCGAGAAGCCCGGCGGCATCGCCACCGTGAGACCGACGCGGCCCTGCGCCGCCTCCTGATTCGCCACCGTCAACACCGCCGTGAGCGGAGCCGACGGGAGCAACGACGCCGAGGCGAAGGCCAGCAAGTTCGAGTCGTAGCACAGGCTGAAGGCCAGCGCGTTCTCGCCGCCATGCGCGTCGAGGATCACGTAAATCGCGTTCGTCTGTCCGCTGGCCACCGCCGTGTCCGTGAGCCGCACCTCGCGCACGCCGCTGGCCTGCGAGATGTGATAATCCTCGTCCGCGACCGTGATGATGCCGCTGCGGGCCGGGCCGTCATTCCGCGCGACCACGAAGATGACGGTGCCAGGGCCGTTGCCGGACGCACCGTCGAGAATCGAAATCCACGGCGAATCCGAGACCGCCGACCAAGTGCAGCCGAGCTCCGCGTGGATGAAAATAGAACTGTCGCCCCCGCTCTCGCCGAAGCTCTCGTTGCGCGATTCGTCCAGATTCGTGACCGCGAAATAACACGGCTTCGGGTCCTGCGTGATGAGGAATTCATAGCCCGCCACCGAGATGACGCCGACGCGGGCCACGCTGATGGGGTTGGCCTCGACCGCATAATCCACGCGTCCCGTGCTGACCGCGCTCGAAGCGGACAGGATGGAAATCCAACTGTTCGTGGTGCTGACCGACCATTCGCAAATCGGACCCGCCGCCACGCAGATGGAACCGGTGGCCGCCGAGAACAGATGCGCGCGCGCCGCCGGCTCGATGGCCAGCGAGCAGGCCGACTGCGTGACGGTCAGAGTTTCGCCGTTGACGGTCACGACGCCGGAGCGCGTCTCCGCGCCGAAGTTCGGCGTGATGGAATAAATGAGGTTGCTCGAAATGGTTCCGCTCAACGGCGACAGGATGCTGATCCACGCATTCGTGTTCTCCACGACCCAGCCGCAGGTCGAGGCCGTGCTGATCGTGTTGGTGCTGGTCTCGGGACTGGCCGAGTGCAGGCGCGTCGCGGGGGTGAGCGCCAGTTCGCAGTTCGTGCCCCACTGCGAGACGGTGAAGACGCGGTCATCAATCACGATGTTGCCCGAGCGCCGTCCAGTCACGCGGTTCTCGCCGAGGACGTAATTGACCGTGCCCGTGCCCGTGCCGCTGCCGCCCGAGGTGATGGTGATCCAGGAATTCGTGTTGACCGCCGCCCAGTCGCAGCCCGCCCTGGTCGTGACTTTGATCGTCCCGGTGCCGCCGCTGCCGTAGCCGTGAAAACGGTTGGTCGGAGAAATCGAGAAGGTGCAGACTGTCGGCTGCTGGATGACGGTGTAAATCTGATCGCCGATGAAGATGTAACCGCGCCGCTCAGTGAAGAGCGGGTTGGCCGCCACGCCGTAGTTAAGGACGACGGTGCCGGTGAATTCCGGCCCATCCACTCTCGGCCCCACCGGCGACGGCCCGACCGCCTCGTAGCACGAGACGGGGACAGACGTGACGCGCCCGATGGGGAAGTTTCCATGGAGCAGCGTGATCCAGTCATTCGTCGTCGTGGGCAGCCAGCGGCATTTCGGCCCTGCCGCGACGGTGACTTTGTTCGTGCCGGCACCGTAGCCGTGACTGCGGCTGGTCGGAGAAAGTTCCGTCTGGCAGTCCACGATATTCAATGCCACCGGTGCGGAGATGGCCACGTCGCCGGCCGGATCCGTGATGCGCGCGCGGATGAGGAGGCTGCCCTGCGTGCTGAAGTTGAACAGGCCCGCCAGCTCGCTGGTCGGCAGCGTGTCGAAATTTCCGTCGCCATTGAGATCCCATTCCACTTCGAGGAATCCCGCGCTCTGCTCCGGGTCAAACGTCTGCGACGCGTCGAGCAAGACATCTTCACCCGGACCCGCGAGCACCGGGCTGACGCGGATGAAAGGTTGCGGTGCCTGATTGACCGGCACGGACGGCACGATGGTCGTCGTGGCCGAGCGTTCATTGCCAAAATGATCATAGACCGTGACGCGGTAGCGGTTGGTCTGGCCCGGCGAGTAGAACGCAGTGGCGAAGGTGCCGCCCGCCGCCGTGCCGGTCAGCAACACTTCCTCCGCCATCACGAAATCGGCCGACTGCTCCCACGTCAGCACCGCGAGGTGCAACGCCTGGTCATCGGTGGCGCTGAATTCGATTTCGAGCAGACCGCCGAACGGCGCGCGCGGGCCGGCGGTCGGGACGGTGACATTCGGCGACACGATGTCCGTGGCGAGGCGGCCCGGATTGAAGAACGGATGCACGCTCAAGGTCAGCGCCGAGGCGTAGGAAAGCGTGCAGTAATTGTAGAGATACAGCTCCGGGTGGAACACGCCGCGAATGCCGCGGAAGCCGAAGCCCATCAGGTTGCCGTTGAAGTTTTCGTCGTTCCGAAAATCATGCGGCAGACCGAACGCCGAGCCGATGCTCCGCGCCCCCGAACCGATCACCGATGAACTGATGCCCGAGAGCGTGATGCCCTCAAACCACGGGAATGAAACATCCTGCACCAGCGGATACGGCCCCAGCTCCGGCACGATGCGTCCGTCGTACAGCAGCGCGTTCGTCTGATACTTGGTCTGATACAGCGCGAGCTTTTCGCTGCTGCTGATGGCCCAGCCGGAACTGATCGGCAGCGTGTTCGTGTGGACGCCGAGTTCAAACGAGCCGCTCATCGTGCCGTCAGGATTCTGCACATGCACCTCGGGGATCAGCCACCAAAGCTGCCCCGGCGCTCCGACCGGCAGGCCCGCCGCGCGCGCCGCGTCCAGCACGCGCTGGCCGTAAATGTCCCCGCGCAAAAAGCCGTCCGTCTGCGGCACGGTCAGCACATGGGTGAGCGGCGTCACGCCGTCCGGTTCCGTTTCCAGCGTGAAGGAGCGACGGCCAAATCCGTTGTTCGCCATCTGCGCCGCGAAAAATTCCTGATACTGGCGCACCAGACCCTGCAACGTCGCCGGGGCGTGGCTTTGCGGCGCGCGGTTCGAGGGCACGAGGTAGGCCACGCGCAGGAGCGCGTTGCTGGTCAGCGGCGCCACACTCAAGGCCACGCTCTTCTGCACCGCGATGAAATTGTCCTCGTCGTTCGGCGTGAAGGTGACGTTCAAGACGTGGCCGTTCCCCACCGGCAGCACCGTGCCGGGCGGCGGAGAGTAGGTGAAGGTTCCCGAAACATTGGCCGAGGCGTTCAACTGCAACAGCCCGAGCGGCGTGCCGAACAGCACCGGCGCGGGCTGGGCCCAAGTGATGTTAGGCAGCGTCCGTCCGCCGATGGTCACGTTGATCTCCACCGTCTGCGTGACCGTGAAATAATTCGCCGCGTCGGCCGGCGTGAAGACCGTGGAAAGAATCTGTCCGCTGCCCGCCGCGAGCACCGTCCCCGACGCGGGCGAATAAACAAATGATCCCGGCACATCCACCGTCGCGTTCAGTTGCACGCCGCCGAGAATCGAGCCTTGCTCCACGGACGCCGGGCCGGGCCAGACGACGTTCGGGGTAGCCTTGCTGACGTGCAAAGAAACCTGCTGCGTGACACTCGCGAAATTCGCCGTGTCGTTCGGCATGAATACGACCTGCAACGTCTGGCCCGCGCCCGCGTTCAGCACCGTGCCGGAGGAAGGGTTGTAAGCCAGCGTCCCCGCCACATTTGCCGCGGCGTTCAACTGCGTGCTCGACAGCGCCACGCCGTAAACCAGGTCCGCTGGCTGCGCCCACGTCACCAGCGCCGGAGCCTGCAGTACATTCAGCGTGACCGTCTGCGTGAGGCTGGAAAAATTCACCGTGTCCACGGGCGTGAAGACCACGCGCAACGTCTGGTTCGTGCCCGCCGCGAGCAATGTCCCCGCCGGCGGATCGTACGCGAGCGTGCCGGCGGCGTTCGCCGAAGCGTTCAACTGCAATCCACCGAGCGCCGTGCCGTAAAAAATCGGCGCGGGCGGCGGCCACGAAACCACTGAGCCGCTCACCCGCATCCAGAGCGGCCCCGTCGTGAGCGACGACTGCGGCACACTCGTGCGCGGCTCGACCGACGCCTGATCCGCACCAATGTCCTTGCCCGAGAGCGGACGGGGGTGGCCTTCAAAGTCCGACGTGACGTAATCAAAACCGCCCGCCGCGCTGCCCAGCGCCGGACTCGCCGCGCTCGGGCGATAAATTCCGTCCACGCCATTCGTGACCAGCAGCGCGTTCGCCGCCAGCACGCCGTCATTCGTGATGCCGAGCGTGGTGCTGGCGAACAGGTTCGAGGTCCAGGTGAAGTTCTCCGGCCCGAGCCGCAGGTCCACGATGCGGCCCGAGGTCTGGAGCACAATGTTGTTCGCCACGGTGGAATCCTTCGGCGGCAAGGTCGTAGGCAGTCCGCCCACCGTGCCGGACAGGCCGACCACGAACGTGTTGTTGCAATTCACGAACGTGTTGAACGCGACCGTGGCGTTGCTGACCTGGAAATAGCCGTTCAGCGGCGTGTTCAGAAAACCCTGCATGAAGACCAGCGGCGCACGCGAGGACGTGCCGGCCAGGTCTTGGAAGTAGTTGTTCAGCACCCGGTGGTTCTCACCAATGATGCGGACGCCGCCCGTCTGCGGCTTGAGGTTGCCGAAGAAATAATTCCCCTCGACCGTGCAACTGTTGCCGTGCCGGAGCGTGAGCGCGCCCTCGCATTCCCAGAACGTGTTGCGGCGGTAAATGTTTTCGCAGGACTTGCTGGAGATGATTTCCACGTCGCCGTTGCAACGGTCGAAAAAGTTGTCCTCCACCGTGGTGCGCGAAATGTTCATCGAGTAATCCGAGGTGCCGACGCGGATGGTCTCGCCGCCGTTCGAGGCCGCCGTGAGCAGCGGGCGCGGGCCGAAGTAGTTCCGCGTGATGACGTGGTAGTTCGGATTATTTGGATCGGGCAGTTCGCTGACCCACACGATGAGGGTGGTGCCCACGTTGGCCTTGCCCCGGAAATGGCAGTTCTCCACGCGGTTGCTCACGCCGTAGATCGAGACCCACTTGGTGTCGTTGGTCGGGTTCGGCGGGTTGTAATCCAGGATGGCGCAGTTGATCAGCTTCGAGCTGTTCGCCACGAAGGCGGAGCTTTCGCGGAAGGCGATGACGTCGCCGCTGGTGCGGTAGCCGTTCGTGAAGATGAGTCCGTCCACGACGAGGTGGCGGCCCGCGATCCGCAGGCGGCTCTGGCCGGTGAGGTGGACGCGCCCGAGCGTTTGTGCGCGGAGCGTGACGGGCTGCGCCTCGGTGCCGTAGGTGGTGAAGAGAATATCCGCATCGGCCCACACGCCGTCTTGCATGACGATGGTGTCGCCGGGCTGCGCGGCCAGCGCGGCGGCGGTGAGGCCGGCGGTGTTGGTGACGAGCGTGTCGGCGGCGGACGCCAGATGGGTGAGGGCCAGGCCGCAAGTGATCAGCAGAAGACGGAACTTTGAACTTTGAACTTTGAACTCTGAACTTTGAACGCCGGACGGCTGGGCGGACGCGTGCGCTTCTCCGTTCAAAGTTCTAAGTTCAGAGTTCAAAGTTCGAGGTTCGGTCTTCATTTCTGTGTTCACAGGTTCAATGCGATCACGAACTCGGTGAGTCCGGTGGACACGCCGGTGTCGGTGAAGGTGATGGTCCCGTTGCCGTCGGCGTTCTGGCTGCTGCCCGCGCCGTTCTTGGTCACGGTGTAGGGGCGGCCGGGTTCCAGGTCGCCCACGGTGTATTGGATGCTGGTGGTGCCGCTGCCCGCCTGCACGAGCCAGCGTTTGCTGAAGTCGCCGTTCACATTCCACACCGTGGGCGTGACCAGCACGGAGCCGGCGTTCGGACGCACGCGGAAGTTGCGGGTGCGGACAAAGGACGTCTTCGCGATGTCCACGGTGGAGAGGATGAGCGAGGTGCCGGCGGGCGAGGCGACGGTGGCGATGCCGGGTTCCTCGGGGTCGAAAATTTTCCCGGTCGTGTCCTCGAAATTGGCGGTGCTGTAGTTGTCCACCTGGATGGGGAGGGCGGCTTGGTTGCGGATGAGCGTGGAGGTCAGAACATTCGGCAGCCCCTGCATCCGTAGCGTGACGCCGGCCGGGACGGAGTTGCTCTCGAAGATGTTGCGCTGGCCGTTGACAAAGTGGAGGAGGTTGCCGTTCCGCTCGAAAATGTTTTGCGAGAAGGTGTTGTCGTCGGCGGTGGTGGAGAAGACGCCGTGGCCGCGGTTGTCGTGAATCCAGTTGTTGCGGAAGACGTTGCGCTTGGGCTTGCCGTTGTCGCCGGGCGCAGGCGCGTCCACGCCTTTGTAGAGGTAGATGCCGTAGCTGTCGCAGTCGGCGAACTCGTTGTTCACAATCGTGTTGTCGGCCGGGCCGACGGAGAGGCGGATGCCCGCGGTGGTGTTTTCCAACGCGACGTTGTTGCGGACGGTGGTGCGGTAGTTGTCGAAGAG
>JANNGC010000280.1:0-4986 GCA_031380445.1 Pedosphaera sp. | reverse complement strand
TGAAAATCGGCAGCATGTCCCACGAGCCTTTGTGGATGACCACGTCGCAGTTCTTCGGCAGCACGCGCGGGATGTTGTCGATGAAGCCGCCGCCGGTGATGTGGGCGAGGGCGCGAATGCCGTTGCCGGAGTTTCGGGTTTCGGGTTTCGGGTTGAAACGCTTCAGCAGCTTTTGCACGAGCGGGCCGTAGCTGACGTGGACTTTCAACAGTTCCGCCCCAATGGTGTTTTTCAACTCCGGCACGCGCGTGTTGATCTTCATCTTCAACTGCTCGAAGAAAATTTTGCGCCCCAGCGAATAGCCGTTCGTGTGCAGCCCGCTCGACGCGATGCCGATCACCACGTCGCTGCGGCGGATGGACTTCTGGCCGTTCAACATCCGCGACTTCTCGACCACGCCCACGATGGTGCCGCTCACGTCGTATTCACCCTTCTGATAAAAACCCGGCATCTGCGCCGTCTCGCCGCCGATGAGCGAGCAGTTGTTCTCAGTGCAGGCCTTCGCGAAACCGCGCACGATTTCCGTGAACACCTTCGGTTCCAATTTTCCCGTGCCGAGATAATCGAGAAAGAAGAGCGGCTCCGCGCCGAGCACCGCGATGTCGTTGACGCAATGATTCACCAGGTCCTGCCCGATGGTGTCGTGGCGGTTCATCTCGAAGGCGACCTTCAGCTTCGTGCCCACGCCGTCCACGCTGGAGACGAGCACCGGCTCGCGAAATTTTTTCACGTCGAGCGCGAAGAGGCCGCCAAACCCGCCGACCTTGCCGAGCACTTCACGACGATGCGTGGAGGCGAGCAATTGCGGCAGCGTGGCCTTCATTTTGTTGCCGAGATCGATGTCCACACCCGCGCGCGCGTAAGCTTTCTGTTTCATTCAGGGCGTGGATTAACTGCGAAGACGGAAAATGCGCCAAGAGAATTCTCGCCCCTTTGAACCAGGCCGGAGAGCAAGCAGGCCCGCCGAAGCGGGCCTGCACGCTGGACAATGACTGCCCCAAGAGTCATTGCCAGCGAAGACGGTAGAAGCGGTAGAGGAATCCCGGGGCCTCGGTGTCGAGGTAGGTGGGCGGAAGGTTGGGCGTGGTGAGCAGATTGGTCCAGGTCTGGAAATCCGTGGTCGCTTGCAGCGCGTATTGACCACCGGGGCTGCCCTGCAAGGCCAGCGTCGCACCGCCGGCGCTGACGCCATTGACCGCCACGATGCCCGGATTGCCGATGCGGTCGATAATTTCCTGACGCAGCGCCGCGTCGCCGAGCGCGACTTGCATCACTTTGAAAAAAACGTCCGTGTTGTCCAGCACGCCGCTGAACACGGCGGCGTTGCGACCCATCGCCGAGAGCACAATGTCCGACGCGGTGTGCGTGGCGATGGCGTCGGGGATCTGGCCGGTGACCAGAAAATTTCCATTCGTGTCGCGGTCCAGCATGCCTTGCGGATAGCCGACGAGTGGCGGCGTGGTGGCGATGCCGTGCGACGCGTTTTGAGTCGGCTTGGGATTGGTGATCCAATCTTCGTAGCGGTCCGCGTTGCAGGCGTAACCGATTAACATACGCCGATCGATGTCGGTCGTGACCGGGTAGCCATCCACCGCGATGGTGTAATTTGGAAAGCCCGCGCCATCGAGCGTGCCGACCACGCCATTGCGCACGCCATTGGTGCCGAAGCCGGCATTGGCCACCCGGTTCGCCAGGTTCGCGTGGGTCACGCGCGACGCGCCAATGATGTTGGCGCCGCCGCACTCATGATCCGCCGTCACAATAACCAGCGTGTCGGGATGGGTGAGCGCGAACTGCCGGCACCGTTCGATGGCGCGGTCAAACTCCAGGGCGTCAATCATCCAGCGATCCGAATCCATCAAGTGCGCCTGCTTGTCGATGGAGCCGCCCTCGATCATCGCTACGAAGCCGTTCGGGTTCTGGCTCAGGACGGCGAGCGCCTTGTCGGTCATCTCGTCCAGCATCGGCTGGTCGGGGAAACCGAAGTCATCAACCACGTTCGTCCCGCCACCGTTGCGGCGTCCGTCAATCTTGTCCTTGGCCACATTCATGTTCGAGAAATGGAACAGGCCGAGCAGCTTCGCGGTGTTCGAGGGGACGGCGTTCAACGATGTGCGGTCGGGCGCGTAGGTAAAACCATCGGCCACAAAAGCCCCGAGCAAATCGCGCGCGGGATCGTTGGTGCCTTGCGGAATGCCCCAGGCGTTCGCGATGGACGCGGGAATCAGAAAGTCAGTGCCCGCCGTGCGCCCGGAGCCGGGAGTGGTGTTCGGCAAAAACCATTTCCGCCCGCCGCCCATCAGCACGGTCAAGCCCGTCGCGTTCCGTTCGTCGAAGAACTCATCACAAATCCCCGTGCCGGCCGTGCGCGCCTGCGTGTGCGAACCGAACGCGCCGGGCGTCGAGTCGAACAGGTCCGTGGTCGTGACGATGCCGAGCGAGCGGCCCTGCGTGCGGTGCAAAAATTCACCCATGGATTCGATGCGCGGGTTGTCGCCGTTCTCCGTCGTGTCGTCGGGGAACACGCCATGCTGGTTGTTGTTCGCCTTGTTGCCGGTCGCGTAGCACGACGCGCCGGGCGACGAGTCAGTCACGATGGAGTTCAGAGAATGCGTCGTGACGGTGGCGACATTGGGAAACAAATCCATCGAGAGCGGAGCCTTCGCTTTGCCGAGCGCCACGCCATTCTTCATGATGCGCGCCGCCGTGCGATGCGCGATGCCCATGCCGTCGCCGATGAGGACGATGACGTTCTTCGCACCCCAAGTCGTGGGCGTGATCGGAATAACCTGAAAGTTTCCGGTGGCCGTGATGACCTGACTGTCACTCTGCATGGCGGTGATGCTCAACGTGTGAACGCCGCCAATGCTGTTCGCATAAGCGCGCACGCTGATGGCCATGCTGCCCGCCGGCTGGCCCGCCGCATTCGCGGCCACCATCGTGACTGCGCCGGGAATGGGAGTGCCATCCACGGAGAACTGCCCGCCAATGATCGTCTGCCCCGCGTCCGGCGAAACCGTGGCCTGCACATCGAAGCGTTGGCCCGGCAGGAAGCGCGCGATGATCGGTGGATTCGGATTGGCGGAACTGAACAACGTGCTGGGCGGCGTCAGTCGCGTGACACTGGGCGCGGCTTCCGAGCAGTGCGCGCCGATGAGAAATGCGCCCGCCATCCACAACGTGGATAACGTATGGCGTCTTAGTGAAGTTTTGGTTTTCATGGTCATGGAGTTTTATCTTTTTGTTTTTGGTGACTGCGGTTTGGTGCTGGCGCGGCTCGCCTCAAATTTTTCGGTGTTGGTAGGGCGCGTCGCTCCGCGCACGCCGCTCCTTCCGACCCCCCTCTCCCCTAAAGGGGTAGTGGTATTGTGGGTGCGGGGTGGTGCCGCCAAGAGACTCTCCAATGTCGCAAGCCTCTCGACCTTCCCACCCCTCACCCCGTTGAGGGGAGAGGGAGACAGGCACGCGCGTCTCGTGACCTCTACCGCTGCGCGAATTCACTTCGCCCCCCTCACGAGTTGCTCCGTGCTCTTCGGTGACGAATGAAAATTCTTTCCCGCCGCCGTCTCCGGCATCTCCAGCGTCAGCCGCGCCGTCGAGATGCGGCCATCCGCCTCTTCGTGATTGCCTACGCTCAGAGTGCCCGTCAACAGCATCAGCCCCGGTGTGTGCGGGACCACCTGGTCGCGATTCCTCGGCATCGAGACAAACAGCGTCGCCGCCGGAAGATCATCCGCGAGACCGTAGTGCTCCTCGTTCAGTCGCACCGGGATGGCGCTGAAGAGAAACATGCCCGGCACCGGCTGCTCCTGCCGCGCCATGTAGCCGAGAATCCGCACCCGCTGGCCGTCGAGACTGCGCAGTTTGTCCGTGAGCGTGAGTCCGCGATCCCCAATCGGGCTGACGAAGAACTCGGTGAACTTGAGTTCAGTCACGTCGGCGGGCAACGACGGCACTGCTTCAGCGATTGGCTTAATTTCCTCGCCGGGCGGAATGCTGGCCGCTGTGGCTCGAGTGCGTTGCGCCTCCATCACGGTGAACACCACAGCGAAGGCCACGGCCAGGACATTCAGCAGGAGAAACACGGCGGCAAGTTTTGCTTTCATAACTTTGAGTCAGAGTTCGTTCACTCCTTCCCAAAGCAAAACGCGGCCAGCGTCACAGGAATTTTGGAAAACTTTTAAGTGCGCCGGAACTTGGGAAAAACAGTTGGAACCATGGATTTCACGGATGACACGGATGAAGAAGGGATTGCTTCAATCGGAACCATGCCACGTCTGCCGTGACCGGTTTTTTTGAACCGCTAATGGACGCTGATAAACGCTGGTGGGAACGAAGCGATGGTTGTCTTCGGTCGGCCCGGAATCGGGGCGCGGCATTTATGCCGCTTCAACATCCTCCGGTCGAAAGCATCGGAACCATTCGTGATCCACCACATGGAGCAGAGTGAAGCGGCCTGAAGGCCCGCGCTCCTGCCTCCACATCAGCGTTTATTAGCGTGGATTAGCGGTTCAATTCGCGCGGACGTATTTGTGGAAGATGCGCAGGTATGGCGTGTCGGCACTCGCGCTCCCGCGGAGCACGGTGCGCAACCGCTCTCTCAGCGCGAGCCAGTCCGCCGCTTGGCGCGTCTCCAATTCTCCGTCCGGATTCAGCCGCATCTGCGCCAGGTAGCGGAGAAAATCCGGGAACCATTCCGGCGGCGGCCCGGCACTGGGCGGAAGCAACTCCCACACACGCGCGGTTTTGTCATCCGACGCCGTGACTATGCGCGTGCCGTCCGGGCTGAACTGCGCGCTCATCACCCGATCTCCATGCCCGGCGAGCGTCGCCAGCGTCTTGCCCGTGGCGGCGTCCCACAGGCGCGCGGTGTTGTCGCGCGACGCTGTGATGATGCGCGTGCCATCCGGGCTGAACTGTGCTCTCCCCACGCTTCCCTCATGTCCCGTAAGCGTGGCCCGCGGCTTGCCTGTGGCTGCGTCCCAC
>JANNGC010000221.1:0-8518 GCA_031380445.1 Pedosphaera sp. | reverse complement strand
GGCATCCGAACAATTATGATTTCCTCGCGGGCTACCGCAGCACCTGGGGCGCGTATCTGCTCAACACTTACAACTGGTACTGGAACGAACGGCTCGACGGCGCGGTGAATTTCGATCTGCGGAGCGAGCGCGGGCTGGCGGGCGGACCGGATTTTCACTGGAAGGATCCGTCCTTCGGCGAAGGCATGTTGCGCTACTACTACGCGCACGACGAAGACCCGCGCAAAGTTTTCGGCTTCAAGACGCCGGACGAGGACCGCCAGCGCCTGCTCTTCGCGCATCAGGTCAACCTGACCTCCAATCTCACCGCGCGGGCTTCCGTGTCTTATCAAGACGATCCGTTCGTGGCGCGCGACTTCTTCGAGTCCGAGTATCACGCGAACGCGCAGCCGCGCTCCTTTGTGGAAGTGGACCAGCAGTGGCGCAACTGGGACCTGAACGGCATGACGCAGTTCCGCGTGAATGACTTTCAGGAAACCGTGGAGCGCCTGCCGGACGTGAAGCTGACCGGTCTGCGCCAGCAAATTCTGGAGACGCCGCTCTACTACGAGAGCGAAAGTTCCGCCGGTTATTTCCGCCACCTCTATCCAGCGGAGACGAATTTCTATTCGCCCTATCACACGAACCAGTACGGCGCGGCGCGCGCGGACACGTATCACCAGATCGTTTTGCCGTGGACCTTCTTCGGCTGGCTGAACGTGATCCCGCGCGTGGGCCAGCGGCTCAGTTACTACAGCGAGGCGACCGGGCGCGACACCACCACGGGCGACGAAATCCGCAGCGTCTTCAACACCGGCGCGGAGATGACGTGGAAAGCCTCGCGCGTCTATGGCGGCGCGCGCAGCGAACTGCTCGACGTGCAGGGGCTGCGGCACATCATCGAGCCGTCGGTAAATTATGTTTACGTCCCCGTGGCGAACAAGGCGCCACACGAACTGCCGCAGTTTGACCGCGCCCTGCCCACCTCACGCCTGCTGCCCATCGAGTTTCCCGACTACAACACGATTGACTCGATTGACAGCCAGTCCGTGCTGCGGCTCGGCCTGCGGAACAAGCTGCAAACCAAACGTGAAGACGGCGTGGACGATCTGCTCAACTGGTCCGTCTATACGGACTGGCGGCTGGCCGAGTATCACGGGCGCAGCAGCTTCAGCGATGTTTACTCGGATTTGGATTTTCGCCCGCGCTCGTGGATCACCTTCAACAGCGAGACGCGCTACGGCGTTGACCAGGGCGAGTTCCGCGAGGCGAACCACACCGTCACGCTCGAACCCGGCGAGACCTGGAGCCTCGCGCTCGGCCACCGCTATCGCCGCGACACGCCGGAACTCGGACTCGGCCACGACCTGATCACAGCCACCTTCTTCTACAGGTTGAACGAGAACTGGGGCCTGCGCACGCAGCATCACCTCGAGACGCGCGACGGCACGATGGAATATCAGTACTACACGCTCTACCGCGACTTCCGCAGTTGGACGGGCGGGCTGACCTTCCGCGTGCGCGACAACCGTTTCGGCTCGGACGACTACACGATAGCCATCGCGCTGTCCCTGAAGGCGATGCCGCGCTTCGGCCTCGGCAACGATGCCGTGCGCCCGCACCGGCTGATCGGGGGATAAATGAAAATGTCCCTTGCCCTTTGAAAGCGCCTCTCTATATTCCGCCCACTTAATCGCGGGGTGGAGCAGCCCGGTAGCTCGTCAGGCTCATAACCTGAAGGTCGTTGGTTCAAATCCAGCCCCCGCAACCAATTTGGAAGGCCCGTCCTGCGAAATCGGGACGGGTTTTCTTTTACACTCACAGCATGGCCAGACTGTAAAACTATTGATAACTTTCCCCGTTCCGCCGTCTTACTGATTGAACATGCACTCTCGAAAGACCCGAGCCTTCACGCTGATTGAACTGCTGGTGGTGATTGCCATCATCGCCATCCTCGCGGCCATGCTGCTGCCCGCCGTGGCCAAGGCCAAGTCCAAGGCCCAGCGCATTGCCTGCCTGAGCAACGCCAAGCAAGTGGGTTCGGCTTTCATCATGTGGGCGCAGGATCATGAGGGAAAATTTCCCTGGCTGGTGAAAACGGGCGACGGCGGCTCGCATACGCTCCCGGCGGCGTGGCAGCATTTCGCCGTCATCTCGAACGAACTGGTCACGCCCAAAGTCTTGCATTGCCCGACCGACAAAGATCGTCCGAGCGCGGACACCTTCGCCGCCGGGGCCACCGGTTTTGAGACGTTGCAAAACAACGCTCTGAGCTACGCCCCGGGCACGGAGTCCACCGAGTTGAACAGCGCCCTGCACATCGTGGTGGACCGGAACATTTCCGGCGCGGACGGAAAAGTTTGCAATGTGGCCGGAATCACCGCGCCCGTGGTCACGACGTTAAACCCTTTCAGTGGCGGCACCGGCTGGACCAAGGATCTGCATAAGAATGAAGGGAACATGACGCTGGCCGATGGCAGCGCCCACCAGTTCACCCAGTTCGGGCTGCTCGTCCACTTGCAAAACACCGGGGACTCCAACTACAGCAACTGTATTCTCAAACCGTAGCGGCCTAGGCCGGCCAAAAAGCACCACCTCAATCGCGTCCGTCCTTCTGCGCGCGGAGGAATTTTTCCAAGTCCGCCAGCCGGTCGGTGTTGAGCAAATCCACGCCGGCCTCGGACAATTCCTTCCAGCCCGCCGGATGGTCGGGCGCGGCCCACAGCCGGAGACGGCGTCCCTGCTCATGCGCGCGACGGACCAGCAAACGCAGTTTGCCCCGCTCGCCCTCGGGCATCGGACCCGCGCCGCGCCACTGGAAATGTTTCGTCCAGTTGTCGCTCACCAGCGGAACCAGCGCGGGCGAAGGATTTTTTCCCAGATCCGGCTCCCGCCCGTCCAAGGCCGCGAAGCGCACCGGCTCCGCACGCATCGTCGTCTCGGCGCGCGCGCCGGAGATGATGACCATGACGGCGTTGGTGTGGATGGCGTTCGATTCAAAGCGCGTGAGGATGTCCGCGTAGCCGCGCAACACCTCGCGCAGCACGGTGTATGTTTTCTCCGCATCTGACTTCACATCAATGAGCAGCGTGAGCGGCGGCGATCCGACCTTCGCCGCGTTGGTGCGGACAAAGGCGCGCAACGGGTCGAGATATAGCGCCGCCAAAGTTTTCTCCGGCGCCGCGTCCCGGAAATCATGGGCCACGAGCAGTGCGCCGTTCGTCAGCCAGATGTCCGCCTCCACGCTGCGAAAGCCGTGCGCCAGCGCATCGGCCAGCGGACGCGCGTGGAGGTAATCATTATGCGCGTGCGCGTGCCAGAGAGGGGGGAGCGCGGCGGGTTGTGCCCAGGCCGCCAAGCCACCAAGCCAGCCGAGAACCAACAGGAGAAGCCGATGCATCAAGGGGTTGTCGCGCCTGCGGAGGCCTCTGGCAAGCCGGCAGGCCGGCCTCTAAACTTCAACCGACCGTGTAAAAACAAAAAACCCCGTCCCTTTCGGGACGGGGCCTTGAATCCACCGTTCAGATTAGAACGAGTGACCGACCGTACCAGCGCAGGACGGCTTCGCAGAAACCGTGCCGATGGTGTAGGTGCCGGGTCCAGGGCAGGAGGGGGTGTCGCGGATGTAGTTGGCTGCGCCGTAGAGCTGCGCTTCCGTGGGCGTGGCCGTGCTCAACTGCTTGGTTTCGAGGGCCCAGGTGTTCTTGGCGCCGTCGATCTGCTTGAGGTTCGCGATGCACGCGTTCTTCTGGGACGCTTCACGAGCCTTGATGAAGTTCGGGATCGCGATGGCGGCCAGGAGGCCGATGATCGCGACCACGATCATGATTTCAACGAGGGTGAACGCGGATTTGCGGGACGTGTTGAGTTGCATATGTTTTAACCTTTCTGACTAACTGCGGTCGTGAACAGAACGCACAGGCGGTTTATCCATTATTTCGGCTGTTCACTGATTGCCTGTGCGCGAACCGCAAGCAACACTTAGCAACGCCGGTGCCAGACTCCTCTTTCCCTCCGGATGGCTGAAAAAACAGGGAATCAACCGCGATTCTGCAGGGCCATCAGGCCTCGCTGTCCGCAACTCGAACAGGCGTGTCTCGCGTGTCCAAACGCGTCGGAAAACTCCCACACCACCTCGGGATTCCCTCCCATTCCCACAGGTAAAATTGACGGACGACGCGAGGAGAAGAAGGCGCGGGAGGCGTGGCACCGGCTAAAAAATGTTCACGCCGCAGTCTCGCCAGCGCAGAAGGGGTTGAAGATTGCCGCCATAAAAGAGAAGACCCGCTGCAACAGGCAGCGGGTCCGCTCCACTTGCGACACGGACGTATTAAGTCCGCATCGCGTCTGATCTATCGGCGCGCGGCGGCGGCACTTGAGCCGCAAACCTAGTCGGCGGAAAATTTCGGCGCGGGGGCTTTCACGAATTCCGCGCGGCGCAAGTAGATCGGTTCAAGCTGATCTCCCGAAACGAAGTCCGTCCGCCCGGCGATCATTTGGCCCATCACGCGCGCGTCGGCGAGCAGCACCAGTTCGTGACCCAGCCGCCGCGGCCCTTGGTCGGCTTTGAAAAAAATCTCCCCGTCCGCACGCCGCCGCTCTTCCTCGCCGGAAGACAGCAATTCAAACCCGCCCAACGCCTGCGGCGCGCTCGCCCCCAACTGATAGCGCGCCGCAAACACTTCACCTCTCTGCGCGTCGCACACGATGTTGGCAACACCGGCGAACGGCGCACTCTGCCCGCGCAGGTGCAAGCCATCGGGACTGTTGATGCGGCGCGCGATGACCTCCACGCTGTTCACGCCCAGCAACTTCACCCCGCGCGCGATTTGCCAGCCCTGCGCGATGGCGATGGCCGTACGAATGCCGCCGAAGCTGCCCGGCCCCAGCCCCACCGCGATGCACTCGATGTCCGAGGCGGAAAGCCGAGCCTCCTCCAGCGCGCGGGTGATCACTTCAAAGCACCGCGATCCTCGCTCCGTGCGGTCTATGGAGAATCCTCTCACCTCTTGATCGTCGAGCACGGCGATACCGCGTTCGTGCGAGGAAAACTCAAGCGCCAGAATCTTCATAGGTGAACTGCCGCTCCGTTTCGCTGAGGGTTTCGATCTGCACCAAGCGCACGGCGGAACTTTGAACTCTGAACTCGGCGGGCTGCCACCGCTCGATCCATTCCACCACCGCCACGCCGTCGGGGTTCGACAAGTATTCCTCCAGCCCTGCGCCCGCCACTTCGTCGGCGTTGTTCAACCGATACAAATCCAGATGGAACAGGCGCAGCCGTCCGCCGCCGTATTCGTTGAGCAGTGCGAAGGTCGGCGAGTGGACGCGCGCGGTGCAGCCGAGGCCGCGCGCGAATCCCTTCACAAACTGCGTCTTGCCCGCGCCCAGATCGCCGCTCAGGCCGATGACCCAGCCGCGCTGCGCCGCCCGGCCCCAGTGCTCGCCGAGCGCCAGCGTCTCCTCAGGACTTCGCGAAATGTGTGTAGCCATGGGCCGTCAAGTTTTTCACGCCGGTGTGGTCGCGCAGACGCAGTCCCGGCTCGGTGACAATCTTACCGATGCACGTCAGCGGCACCTCGGGAAACTGCTTCCTCCATCCGTCCATGAGCGGCACCGCGTCCTTGCTCCGCGCCGTGAACAGCAGTTCAAAATCTTCGCCGTCCGTGAGCGCCGCGAGCAACGGCGGCTTCGCGGAAGATTCCTCTTTCGCCGCCATCTTCGCCACGCGGCTGATGGGGATCGCCTTGGCCAGCAACTCCGCGCCGACGCCGCTCGCTTTCAAAACATGCCTCAGGTCACTCGCCAGCCCGTCGCTCAGATCAATCATCGCGTGAATGGCGAACCGCTCGCGCAGCCAGCGTGCTTCGACGAGGCGCGGCTCGAAATCCAGATGCCGTCCGCGCAACGATCCGCCCAGCGTCCCCGTGACAAAAACCGCGTCGCCCGCCTGCGCGCCCGAGCGCAACACGCAGCGGTCCTTCGCCACCGTGCCGAGGAGCGCGATGGAAATGAGCATCGCTCCGGGACTCGTCGTGGTCTCGCCGCCGACGATGGCGACGCCGTGTTCCGCCGCGAGCGCGTTCAGTCCGGCGTAAATGGCCTCCACTCGTTCCAGCGCAAAATCTTTCGGCAGCGCCAGCGTGACGAGCGCCGAGTTCGGCTTCCCGGCCATCGCCGCGATGTCACTCAAGCAGCGCGCCAGCGCCTTGCGTCCGATCTTCTCCGGCGGCGTCTCGGCGGTGAAGTGGACGCCCTCGACCACCGCGTCCGTCTTGAACAGCACGTAGTCCGGCGCGCCGAGGTCGAGCACCGCGCAATCATCGCCTGCCGCCACGACCACGGAATCGTTGCGCGGCAGCGCGGGCAGCAGGCGGGCGATCAGTTCCACTTCGTTCATGAATCCATGAGTTTCTCCGCCCACTTGGGCTGCGCCACGATGAGCGTGAAATTGACCGCGTTGAACAGCGCGTGCAGCAGGATGGGTGCGAAGATGTTTTTCGTCTGCTCATAGAGTGCGACCAAAATCATCGAGAGGAAGATGAAGAAGAGGAAGCCGACCGCATTGCCGTGCACCGCCGCGAAGAGCACCGCACTGACCCAAAGTGCGAGTCGTTGATGCCCGCGCTGCTTGATGAATCCGTAAAGCACGCCGCGAAACAAAAGCTCCTCGCCGACAGGCGCGACAATGATCGCCGTGAACGCCTGCAACGCGATCAGCCACCACGGCCATTTGTTTTGCAACAGTTCCGCGATGGCTTGCGGCTGCGGCCTCAGCCAGTCCCAGCCCGTGCGGTCGGCGGCCACTTCCAGCACGGTCGAGGTGAGGTAGCCGAGCACGCCCATGCCGAAGAGCGCGACGACGAGCGCGAGCAACACCAGCGTGACGCATTGCCGGTAGTTGCGCTGCGAGAGTCCGAACGCCTCGCCCCACGTCTGTGCGTTCCTCCGAAGAAATTGATGCAGCCAAATCGGCACCGTGCCTTGCACGCAGAGCAAGGAGATCACCACCGTCAGGAGCATCACTTCCTCCGGCTGGAGCCGGCTGCCAAGCAACGGGCCGAGGAGGCTGGAGAGGCCGATGGCCAGCCCCAGCGTCATCGCCACCATCGCGCCGAGCTGCATGACGCTCAGGGTGTCCCATCGCTTGTCCGAAATCACCGGGCGACGGTAGGCAGCGTGTGCCGGCAAGAGAAGGAAAACTCTGGCGCGCGCCGCGCTTCGTGGAAGGCACCTTGCCGGGCGCGGGCGGCAGTGTTTAATTCGCCGCCGCGCAATATGATTTTGAAAAATCGTCTCTGGAAATTCAGCCTGCTGGCTCTGGTCGCTGTGGCTCTGGCCCTGCTGGCTCCCCGCCAAGTGATCGCCGCCGAGCCGGCGGCCAAAACCACTGGCACCAACGCCGTCACCCTCCGGCTGGAAGCCATCATCGCGAAGATCAACGCCAAGCTCCAGGCCGGCCAGCGCAGTGCGACCGATCTCGCGGAAGACATGAAGGCGTTCGACGCCTTCATCGCCGAGCGCCCGGCCGACCAAAGCCCGGAGATGGCGCAGGTCGTGTGGATGAAGGCGATGCTCTACCTGCAAGTGCTGGATGACGCCGCGAAAGCCGTCGAGACCATCAGACTGGTGCAGAAGAATTTCCCCGGCACGCCGCACGCGGCGCAGGCGGCGGAAGTGCTGCCGCAGATCGAAAGGCTGCAAGCGATGAAAGCCATCCAGCAAAATCTCGTCGTCGGCAAAATGTTCCCTGATTTTCAGGAGAAGGATCTTGCCGGCAAACCGCTCTCCGTCTCGCGCTTCAAAGGCCAGGTGTTGCTCGTGGATTTCTGGGCTACCTGGTGCGGGCCGTGCCGCGTCGAGCTGCCGAACGTCATCGCCACTTACGAGAAGCATCATAAGCGCGGCTTCGAGATTCTCGGCATCAGCCTCGATCAGGACGCCTCGGCCATGAAGCAGTTCATGGCCAACAACAGGATGACCTGGCCGCAATACTTCGACGGCCTGCTCTGGCAGAACAAGCTCGCCGTGCAATACGGTGTGAACAGCATCCCTGCCACTTACCTCCTCGATGCGCAGGGGAAAATCATCGCGCGTGATCTGCGCGGGGAAGATTTGGAGAAGGCCGTGGCGGCGGCGCTGGGGAAGAAGTGACCCGGTTTTTGAACCGCAGATAAGCGCAGATTCACGCAGATAGAATTTGCGGGCGGTGGCTGGACGGGTGGGTGGTTTCATCTGCGAGAATCTGCGCATATGCGGTTCAAATTTCCATGCCGGCAGTTGCGCCCGCGCCCGCGCCTTCCTACCCTCGCGCATGAATTCACCCATGCGTTGCCTCGCCGGCTTGTCCGCCGCGCTGCTCTGCGGCTGCTCCACCATGAACACGTCACCGAAAGTTTCCTTCGCCGGGATTGATCAGCTCGCCGCCTCCCCCGCCCTGCCCGATCCGCTCGTGATGAGCAATGGCCGCAAAGTCACCACCGCGCACGAATGGAACAACGAGCGCCGCCCCGAGCTGAAGGCGATGTTCGCGCACTAC
>JANNGC010000203.1:0-6054 GCA_031380445.1 Pedosphaera sp. | reverse complement strand
GTGTTCCCCCCCGGGGGTTTCTTTTTTTTTTGTAAACTGTTTTTCGCGCCTACGGGCGCGGGCCCCGGGGGGGGGGCCCCCCGCTCCTCACTTCACGCCAAACGCTCTATCAGTTCCCGCGCCGCGCGAATATCCTCCACGCGCGTGGTGCCTGCCTCGCGCTCGATGCAGCACCAGCCGTCGAAGTTCACCTCGCGCAGCGTGGCCAAGAATTCCCGCCACGGCACCTCGCCCGCGCCTGCCACCACTTCCTCGCCCCATTGGCCCGGCGTGCGCGGGCGCGTGCCGTCCTTGATGTGAATCTGTTTCAGCCACGGCGCGAGTTCGCGTAGCGCCTCGATGGGATTCCCGTGGTCGTAGAGAATGATGTTCGCCGGATCGAAGTTCACGCCCACGTTCTTGCGCCCGAGATTTTTCAGAAATTCCACCAGCACCGGCGCGGTCTCTTGTCCCGTCTCGAAGGCCACCTCAATGCCTCGCGCGCCGAACGCATCGGCGATGAATTGCACCCGCTCCCGCATCTTCGCCGACGATGGATCGCTGGCGTCCGGCGGCAGAAAGCCCGCATGGAACGTCACGAGTTTCAAACCCAGCCCCGCCGCAATCTCCGCCGCTTGCGGCGCGTGCGCGCGGTTCAAATCCCACGTGGCATCGGGAGCCACGCCGCCCGTGGCGTGAATCGTCTGCGGCGTGGTGTAGTCCTCGCCCACGAACCCGATCATGCCTGAGACAATTTCAAATCCCGCCGCGCGCAGCGTCTCGCCCACGCGTCCCCACACCTGCGGCTGCTCACGGATGGGATCGAGCGCCAGTTGCACGCGCGGCACGCCGGGCTGCTTCAATTTCGCGAGGAGTTCTTCAGGCGAGCCGGGCTGCAACGACCAACTGCATACCGCGAGACGCTCGTGAAAAGGGATGGAGTTCATGGCCGTCATCCGACCAGAAGCGCGGCGGAAAACAAAGGACTTCGTTTCCCGTTTGGCCTTCTGTTAGACAACCGCCGTGCGTGATTCTGGAACAGCCCTTTGGAAACAACTGAGCAGCGGCAAGCAACTCGTCTTGATCGCCGGCCCGTGCGTGATCGAGAGCGAGGAGCTTTGCCGCGAGGTAGCCATGGCGATGGGCAAGCTCTGCCGCAAGCTCGACGTGGCCTACGTCTTCAAGGCGAGCTTCGACAAGGCCAACCGCACCTCGGGCAAATCTTTTCGCGGCCCAGGCATCGAGAGCGGTCTCGCGGTGCTGGCGGACATCCGCGCGCGCTTCGGGCTGCCCGTGCTGACGGATGTTCACACCGAGGAGCAGGCGCGACTCGCGGCGGAGGCGGGCGTGGACATTTTGCAAATCCCGGCGTTCCTCTGCCGGCAGACGGATTTGATCCAAGCGGCCGTGGAGACGGGGAAAATTGTGAACATCAAGAAGGGGCAGTTTCTCTCGCCGCAGGAAATGGGGCAGGTCACGGCCAAAGCCGAAGCAGCGGGCGGCGACAAGCTGATGCTCACCGAGCGCGGCACCACTTTTGGCTACAACAATCTCGTCTCCGACATGCGCTCGATTCCCGTGCTGCGCGGCTACGGCTGGCCGGTGATTTTCGACGCGACGCATTCGGTGCAACAGCCCGGCGGCGGCGGCGACAAGTCGAGCGGCCAGCGGGAATTCGCGCCCGTGCTCGCGCGCTGCGCCATCGCGGCGGGCGCGGATGGCGTGTTCGTGGAGACGCATCCGAATCCTGACAAAGCCTTGAGCGACGGGCCAAACATGGTGCCGCTCGCCGACATGCCGGCGCTCGTGAGGACGCTGTTGCAGGTGCGGGAGGCGGTGCGGTGAAGTTGGTCCAAGGTCCGAAGTCCAAGGTCCAAGGTCGGAAGCAATCTTCGGGCACTCCTCGTCTCAGCCTCGATACGCGATTGAAGCGCGTGCGCTTGCTGCTCACCGACGTGGATGGTGTGCTGACCGATGGCAGCGTGTTCATCACCAGCGACGGGGAGTTCAAGCAGTTCAGCATTCAAGACGGACTCGGCATGGTGTTGTGGCGCAAGTGCGGGTTCAAGATGGGTTGGATTTCTGCGCGGCCCTCGAACATCACCACGCGACGGGCGGAGGAACTGAAGATTGATTTTCTCAGTCAGGAAAAAGTCAGCAAGGTCGCGGCGGCGGAACGCATGATGGCCGCAGCGGGCGTGAACTGGGACGAGGTCTGCTTCGTCGGAGATGACGTGGTGGATTTGTGTCTGTTGCGGCGCGTGGGTTGCGCGGTGGCGGTGACGAACGGCATCAAGGAGGCCAAGGCGCAGGCGCATTACGTGACGCAGGCGCGCGGCGGCCACGGCGCGGTGCGCGAGGTCATCACGATGATTCTCCAGGCGCAGGGACGGTGGGAGCAAATCGTGCGCGATTACATGGCGTGAATGGATTTTTCAACAAGCGGTGGCGGGTCGCATTGTCCGCGCTGGGCGTGGGCGCCGCGTGGCTGGCGTGTGCGCAGATTCCGCGCGCGGGCGTCGGGAAGGACTTCATGTATCCCGAGTACTGGCCGCTCACGACCGGCGTGGCGCGGAAGAAGTCGGTGGTCCGGGCGGAAGAATATCAGTTGCTCACGAACAACCTCGCCGCGCTCACGCACGCGCGCATTGATTTCTACAAAACCGACGGCACCAATCTCGAATGGTCCGCGACCGCGCACGAGGCCACCGTGGACATCAACTCGCGCCAGGTCAGCGGTGATGAGAAAGTCTTCTTCCGCACGGCCGACGACCGGCTCTTCGTGACCGGCACGGGATTCCTTTGGCAACAAACCAACAGCCTGCTTATCCTCTCTAACAACACGTTCACTTGGATGGAAATCAGAACGAACACGCCGTCGAAAAACTCGACCAACAAAATGAAACCGCTGCTGGCCGTAACGCTCCTAGCCACCGCGCGCCTGAGCGCCGCGGAAATGGAACTCCCGCCCGCGCGCCCCGGCCTCACCATCACGGCGGGCGTCAACATCCTGAATCTCAAGAGCAATGAAGTGCTCTACAGCAACAACGTGGTCATCACCTACCCGCCCCGGCGCACGAATGATCCCGTCACGTATCTGCGCTGCGACTGGGCCACCGGCAAGCTCGGCACCAACCGGCAGCCCGAGGAAATCGTCGCGCACGGCCGCGTCGCGCTGGACAGCGGCGACAGGCACGCGCGCGGCAACTACGCCATCTTCACCGCCACGAACGACACGCTCGCGCTCGTCGGCCCGTATGACCCGGCGGATGCCAGCCGTCCCCTGCCCTACGTCTATGGACCGGAAGGCACAAACGAAGGCTCGGCCATTATTTACGAACGGCGCATTGACCGGATCAGAACCTTGGATGCCATCACGCACATCAACGCCGAGGCTTTGAAAGCCGTTTCCTCCACCAACCGCAGTTCCACCAACGTGGCGGACCAGCCCAAGAACCCGCCGCTCTTGAAGTGATGTCACTCGTCAGCACCGAGCAACTCATCAAGGCCTATCGCGGACGCGCCGTGGTGAACGGCGTTTCGATCAATGTGCAGGCCGGCGAAATCGTGGGCCTGCTCGGCCCGAACGGCGCGGGCAAGACCACCACCTTCAACATGGTCGTGGGCGTGGTGCGACCCGACGAGGGCGCGGTGCGCTTCGAGGACGTGGATGTCACGCGCAAGCCGATGCACCTGCGCGCGCGGCTGGGCATGGGCTATCTCACGCAGGAGCCGTCCGTCTTTCGCAAGCTCACCGTCGAGCAAAACATTCTCGCCATTCTTGAGACGTGCAAAATGGGTCGCGACGAACGCGAGGTGCGTTTGAAGTATCTGCTGGAGGAACTGGATCTCACGTCACTCGCCAAGAGCCGTGCCTACACCTTGAGCGGCGGCGAGAAGCGGCGTTTGGAAATCACCCGCGCGCTCGTCACCAGCCCCAAGCTGCTCATGCTCGACGAACCTTTCGCCGGCATTGACCCCATCGCCGTGTACGAAGTGCAGAAGATTATCCGCAAGCTGAAGGAGCGCGGACTGGGCATCCTCATCACCGACCACAACGTGCGCGAGACCTTGAAGCTCGTGGACCGCGCCTACCTCATCCACAAAGGCGAAGTGGTGTACGAAGGCACCGGCGAGGCGATGCTGAACGATCCCAAGGCGCGGGAAATTTACCTCGGGCCGGAGTTCAACATGTGAGTGGGGCGGCCGGCAGGATGCCTGCCGCCACAACTCCAATTTGGCAACTCTCGTCGCATGAAATTCCCAATCCTTGTCACGTTCACGCTGCTCGCCGCGCTGGTCACGAGTTGCACCACGCCGCGTGGTTCGTCGGAGCGGGCCGCGCGCACGCAAGCCAATCAGTGGCGTGCGCAGCATCGCATCATTGACCTGCATCAGCATCTCAACGGCACACCGGAACATCTCACGCGCGCGCTGCGCATCCTGGACCGCGTGGGCGTGGGCGTGGCGGTGAATCTCTCCGGCGGCACGGTGACGAAGGGCACGAATGCGATGTCGTACTTCGAGCGGGTGAAGAAGATGGCGGACGCGGTCGCGCCGGGCCGCATCGTTCACTACATGAATCTGGATTACGCGGGCTGGGACGCGGCGGATTTCAGCGCGCGCGCGGTGCAGCAGATCGAGGAGGGGCATCGGCTGGGCGCGGCGGGGTTGAAGGAGTTCAAGCGGCTGGGGCTGAACTTGAAGGACGGGAGCGGGAAATTGATTCGCATTGATGACGCGAAGCTGGACGCGGTGTGGAAACGGTGCGGGGAGTTGAACATGCCGATCTCGATCCACGTGGCGGACCCGAAAGCGTTTTGGGAGCCGTACAATGAGAAGAACGAGCGTTGGAAGGAACTGGGCGATCACAAGAACTGGTGGTTCGGCGACAGCAACAAGTATCCGGCGCGGATGGAATTGCTGGAGGCGCTAAACCGCGTGATCGCGCGGCATCCGAAAACGACGTTCGTGGCGCTGCATTTCGCGAACAACGCGGAGGACCTGGAGTGGGTGGACGCGTCGCTCTCGAAGTATCCGAACATGATGGCGGACCTGGCGGCGCGCATCCCGGAGGTGGGGCGTCATGACCCGGCGAAGGTGCGGGCGCTCTTCACGAAGCATCAGGACCGGATTTTGTTCGCGACGGATTTTCAAGTGTCCGACAGGTTGATCCTCGGCTCGTCCGGCAACGAGCCACCGCCCACGGACGATGACGCGGCGACGTTCTTCGAGAAGAACTGGCGCTGGCTGGAGACGAACGACAAGAACTTCCCGCACATGACGCCGATTCAAGGCGACTGGACGATCAGCGGCATCGGCCTGCCGGTGGAGGTGTTGCGGAAGGTGTATTTCGACAATGCGCGGAAGCTGCTGGCGCGGTCGTTGCCGTTGCCGGTGCTGAAGGCGGCGCGCGTGGGGGCGGACTTCGCGCTGGATGGCAATACGTCCAAGCGCGTGTGGCAGAGCGCGAAGCCGGTGGCGATGGAGCAGGAGTCGCGTTCCGCCGCCGTGCGCCCGGAACTGTCCACGACGGCCCGCGCGCTGTGGACGGAGAAGTATTTGTATCTGGTGTATGAATGTCCCTTCACGTCCCTGACCGTCTTTGAACCCGTGCAAGACAAGGAACGCTTCGGCCTGTGGGAAAAGGACGTGGTGGAAGCCTTCATCGCGAGCGATGCGAACAACGTGAAGCGTTACACGGAATACGAAGTGTCGCCGACGAACGAACGGCTGGACGTGAAGATTCCCGAAAAGGATTTCGCATGGAGCAGCGGCTTCGAGAGCGCGACGCGCGTGGATGAGCAGCGCAAAGTGTGGACGGTGGAAATGCGCATCCCGTGGAGCGCGATGAGCAACGCCACGCCGAAGCCGGGCGCGCGGTGGCGCATCAACTTGTACCGCTGCGACTACGCGAACAAAGGTTTCCTGGCTTTTAATCCCGTGCTCGCGGGGTCATTTCACACGCCGGAGAGGTTTGGGTGGCTGGAGTTCGCGGAGTGAGCGGAGCGCGGACCGCCGAGTCCGCGTGTTCGTAATTTTCACCACGGAAAACACAGAAGACACGGAAGAGGG
>JANNGC010000032.1:0-3471 GCA_031380445.1 Pedosphaera sp. | reverse complement strand
GTGAACTCCGGCGGCAACACCGTCGAGTGCCTGATTCCGCGCTGGTCGGACAACGCCACCTATTTCAACTTCGGCACGGGCGGGCTGAACATCCGCAACAACGCCGCCACCACGCGGATGTTTGTCAGCGACAGCGGTAACGTCGGCATCGGCAACAGCAGCCCACAATACCCGTTGAGTTTCGGCACCGCGACCGGAACCAAGATCAGCCTCTTCGACAGCGGCGGCGGGACTGGTTACGGGTTGGGCATGGCTGGCGGCGTCATGCAACTGTTCTGCGACACCACCGCGCACGGCATCGCCTTCGGCGTCGGCTCCAGTCCCACTTTGACGGCGGAAGTGATGCGTATTTCCGGCAACGGCAGCGTGGGCATCGGCACTGTTCCCATCAACACACAGGGCAAGCTCCACATCCGGCAGGATGCAGGCGTGACGGCTTACAACAGTCCCATCTACGCCATCCTGATCGACAACGCCGGGCACCCCGGCACCGGCAATGGACGCGGCGGCATCCGGTTCTCGGACGACGGCTTTCTGGATGCGACGGTGCTGGCCAAGGCTAACAACCCGGTCGTCGCCCGGCTGAACAGCACCGGCAACTGGGGCAGCACCAGCGATGGCCGGATGAAAAAGGACGTGACGCCGCTGAACGGCACGCTGGAGAAGGCGCTGCGCCTGCGTCCGGTGAACTATCATTTCACGAACCAGACCTCGGACGAGGTGCTGAACATGGGTTTCATCGCGCAGGAAGTGCAGCGGGAATTTCCGTCGCTCGTGAACAGCAGCGAAATTCTGACCCTGAACTACTCCGGGCTGGGCGTGGTGGCGATTGGCGCGATTCAGGAACTGAACCAGCAGATCAAGACGGAGAACAAATCGCTGCGCGACACGCTGGAGACGAAGGATGCGGAGTTGCAGAAGGTGAAGGAACGGCTGGCCGCGCTGGAGGAACTGGTGCGCCAGAGCCTCGGCGGCGCGCAGGCGGCGAAGTGAGTTTTCAAATCTGAATTCCGCAACCCGAATTCCGAATGAAAACTGAAACGCGAATTCCGAACGCTGCCGGGCCGCAGCGCGATCTTCCCGCAGATTCAGGAAGGCCGCCGAGAGGGATTTCTATCTGTGGAATTTCTGAATCGGTGGAAAACTTTCTCCCCGCCCTTCGTCATTCGTCATTCGTCATTCTCCTCCTGCTCGGCGTCGTTGTCGCCCACGCCCAGCCCATCTCGCAGCCGGTGGAATTGAACCAGACGCTCGCGCCGTTCAATCTCCAGTCGCAGCGTGGCGTGCCCATCTCCAGCACGGTCAACACGAACATCGGTTCGGACGGGCGCATGAACGCGACCAATGACTCGTTCGGCTCGGTGCTGGCCCCGACCACGAACCAGTTTCGCGGACTGTTGCCCTACGGCGGCGTGCCCGGACTCACGCTGACCAACTGGCAGGCGGTGCGCGGTTCCTCGATTCTCAGCAACGGCACGGTCGCGCCGTTCTCCCAGGTGGCGACGGAGATGAAGCTGCCGCTCGCCTACTCCAACGGCGTGAGCGGTGCCATCGCGCTCGTGCTGCGCCGCGCGCAGATCGGCACGCCGTTCTTTGCCCGCGCGGTGTCGTTCTCCTACGGCGAAGTGGTGCCGGTACCGGAGACGGACGAGAACGGCAACTCGCTCACGAACATCTTGCCCGCCGCCTACTGGCTGGCCGAGCCGTTCACGCTGAACAACCACAGCAACGCCGCCTACTACTACAGCCCGCACGCGCAGAAAGTTTATGCCGTGCAGCCGGGGCCGATGAACGTGCGCTGGGTCAAGGCGCAGTACGTCACCACCAATCCGCTTTCGCCGGACTACATCACCAACGGCGGTGTGTACTTCCGCACCTACACCGGCAACTACAGCGTGTCCGGCGCGGCGGTGAAGCCGCCCCGGCGCATCTATTGGACCGAGTCCGGCTTTCGCAGCCTGAGCAAGCCGGTCGCCGTGCCGACCGCGCGCGTCGGCGCGGTGAAGGTGGTCTATAACGCCTCGTTCCCCGAGAAGGTCGCGGTCGAATACTCGGACCCGAACGGCAACTCGCCGACCAATTCGCCGCCGCTGCTCAAGACGCTGTGGTACGACCAGCAGCAGGGCCACCTCTTCGCCTACAACCGCGAGGGCCGCGCCTTCGTGGAACTGCTCGGCGACGCGCGGCCCGACGGCCAGACGCGCGAGCCGCTCGGCTTCGAGATCGTGGACGTGCTGAAATTTCCCACGCCGGTGGATGTCGTCATTGACCTGGGCGAGCGCCTCACGCCGTCCGATCCGCAGGACCTCGCCACGCTCACGCCCGAGCCGGTGCTGCAAGGCGAGTTCAACAAGTTCGGCTACCAGCATGTGACGGCCGGCAGCGGCAATCTCGAACTCCACGCCGCCGCCGAAACGGTGAACCAGAACGACTACCAGGTGCACTGGATGGAAGTGGGCGAGGTGGGATTGAAATGGCCGGCGCAGCTCGCGCGCTACCAACTGGTCTGGCCTTCCGACGTGGGGCGCTACAGCCATTTCGTGCGTCCGCCCGCCACGACGGACGCCGAGGCGCGCGCCACCGCTGTGCCTTTGCCCACGTTGAACGTGCCGACGATTCAGTATCAGGACGACTTCGGCGACGGCGCGCGCGCAAAGCTGACCGAGACCTTCGCCTTCTACACGCGGCTGGACGCGGCGCATCCCGCGCACCGCACGCTGCTGCGCTACAACGTGGGCGAGTTCGTGGCCTTCGAGCGCGTGTTCTCGTGGCTCGATCAAAGTCTGCTCGCGATGGAGCCGACCATCACCGCCGCCACGCCGCCGTATGCACAGGTCACCACCAACGGCTCGTTCACGAATCTGAACGGCGCGGTCTCGGTCTTCGTGTCCGGCAGCATCGCCTACGTCGCCTCCCGGGATTCGGACTCGCTGGTCATCATGGATGTGAGCGACCCGGCCAATCCCGTGGTGTTGAAGACGCTCGTGGACGGCGTGGGCGGCTTTACGAATTTGAACGGCGCGGAGTCCGTGTTCGTGTCCGGGAACATCGCCTACGTCGCGGCGACAGGGGACAACGCCTTGAGCATCATTGACGTGAGCGACCCGGCGAACCCGGTGCTGCTGACGAACCTGGTGGACGAGATCGGCGGCTTCAACCGGCTGGGCGGCGCGTTCGATGTGCAGGTCGCGAACAACATCGCCTACGTCGCCGCCTCCACGGACGGCGCGCTCACGCTCATTGACGTGAGCGATCCCGCCAATCCCGTGCTGCTCTCGGAAGTGGTGGATGAAATCGGCGGGTTCACCCGGCTGAACGACGCGCAGTCTGTCTTCGTCTCCGGCACAACGGCCTACGTCGCGGCGCGCGCGGCCAACGCGCTGACCATCATTGACGTGAGCAACCCCTACGCGCCCGTGCTCCTGAAGGAACTGGTGGACGGCACGGGCGGCTTCAACCATCTGAACAACG
>JANNGC010000081.1:0-5180 GCA_031380445.1 Pedosphaera sp. | reverse complement strand
CCGCTCCGCTCGGCCACCGCACTCCAAATGGATCACCAGTCGGAGGCAGCCTCGAAGTCATCCGGCACGTTCACTTGGTCGGTTTTCAGTCCGTAGAGGGTTTTGATTTGCGCGGGGCGGGCGGTGCGCTCGAACCACCGCGCCGAACACCACGGATATTGGTTCGCCACCGGCACGAGACGATGCTTCACCGGGTTCTGATGCGTGTAGCTCAAGCGCGCGAGGTAGGACTTCTCGTAAGTCAGCCTCGTCTCGCGATAGTTGAACCACACTTGTCGCTGGGGCTTTTTGTCGAGCCGGTTCACCCACTTCGCCGTCTTCTCGTGCAGCTTGGAAATCATTTCGCGGAGACTCTCCGCCGTGGCCTCGCACTCCGGCGAGTGGCCGACAAAGTGGTAGTGATTCGAGAACACCGCCCACGCTTCCAACCGCCAGCCGAACTGCGCCGCGACCTTCAGCAAACCGCGATGCAAAACCGCCAGCCGCTCTTTGCTGCGAAAGTGATGCTCGTGATGCAGCGTGCTGGCCGTGAGAAAGTAGGTGCCTTGCTCACTCAACCGGTGCAGTGGCGCATGCGGCCAAGGAATGTCATCGGCGGGCATGGCGGCGAAACTACCGAGACGATGAGACGGGGCAAGCGCCATTTGGACTGCGTCGGCAGAGCGGCAGCGGCGACGGCGCTTTCGCACGCGCGGGGAGTGCTCGAACTTCGAGGCGTCAACTCACGCTCGAAAGCGGTGTCGCCGCTCTCGCTCTGCCACCGCAGTCCATAATGCCCTTGGCTACGAGACCGGCCCACGCTTCGACAGGCCCTTCAGGGTGGAATCAGGATTGAACCTAGTCGCGGAAATTCTGGAACTGCACGGTGACGGAGAATTCCTGGCCTTGCACGGCGGCGATGACGGCTTGGAGGTCGTCGCGGCTTTTGCCGGTGACGCGGACTTGCTGCTCTTGAATCTGGGTGGTGACCTTGAGCTTGGTGTCGCGGATGTAGGTGGTGATTTCCTTGGCGGCGACGGTTTCGAGGCCTTGCTTGATCTTGATGACTTGCCGGGCGTGGCCGAGGGGGGAGAGGTCGGCGTCGGGGCGGTCGAGGCTCTTCATGCTCACGCCGCGCTTGGCGAGCTTGCTGACGACCATTTCTTCGAGGGCGCGAATTTTGAAGGCGTCAGGGGCGGTGAGTTTGATTTCGTTTTTCTCGAGGGTGATCTCGGCCTTGGTGCCTTTGAAGTCGAAGCGTTGGGCGAGTTCCTTCTTGGCCTGGTTGACGGCGTTCTCGATCTCCATCGAGTTCACTTCGGAGACAATATCGAATGACGGCATGGCGTGGAGCGTAGGGAACAATCTGGGGGAGCCGAAAGGCAAAAAGCGGAGAGGCGGATGGGCAGAAACAATTCCCGACACGGCATCGTCTCATTTCCACGCTTGAACAGGCCGTCCACAGTGATAGCCTGCGCGCGAACCAGGACTCCTAAACTTTATGAAACGACTCATTGCGCTCTCGGCTGTCCTCCTTGCGCTCCGGCCCGCCTTCGCCGCCGAGACGCCGCCGCCGGTCATTTACAACCTCACGGCCACGAACCTGACCAAGACCTTCCAGTTCACGCCGTCGCCGGCCATCCAGCAGTATAATATCCTGAGCGGGACGAACCTGGGCGTGCCGTTGACGCCGATTGTCTCGGGCACGCTGAGCAATTTTAACTACCGCGTGCCGAGCACGACGCCGCTGCGGTTCTTCGCCGTCGAGGCCGTGCCGATGAACACCAACGATCTGCTCTCGGTGAACTTGTTGAACCGCCTCGCCTACGGCCCGACGCCGGACGAGCTGTTGCGCGTGCGCACGATGGGACCGCAGGCTTACATCAACGAGCAGCTCGCGCCGGAGAACATCACGGAGACGCATGACTTCTACGTGTCGCAGACCACGAACGGCGTGCCCTCCTCGGGCGTGCCGGAGTGGCGCTTCGCGAGCTACACCGGGTTCTTCTCGCAATCGAACCTCTACGCCTACCTCTCGGCGGCGGGGGATGCCTACCTCGACGACATCTCGCTGGTGCCGCTGACGAACTATTTCCAGACGAATTACACGACCAACATCAACGGCAGCATCACGAACGTGACCAGCAACGTGCAGACACTCTTCAGCGCGAGCACGAACGTGCTGGAGAACGGCGATTTTGAAACCGGCGCGTTCTTCCCGTGGACGGTGGGCGCGAACGCCATCAACTCGACCGTGACCAACACCTACGCGCACTCGGGCAGCTACAGCCTGCACTTGGTGGCGGCGGCGGGCGCGGCGGGCGCGGGCCATTTGCAGCAGAACATGTCGAACCTCTGGTTCCGCTTCGACAACTCGACCACGCGCGGCACTTTGAGCTTCTGGTATCTCTCCACGCCGACCTCGGGGAACATCAAGCTGCGCCTGAGCGGCAGCGGCATCGTGGGCACGGGCAATCCCGTGCCGCCGACCCCGGAATGGATTTACGCCACCGCCACCGGCACGGCAGGCGCGAACAACGCCTTCTACATTTACCTCTCGGGCGCGGGCGAAGCTTACATTGACGATGTGAAAATGGTCGCCGGCACCGTCGCCGAAGCGGGGCCGAACTTGATTCGCAACGGTGATTTCGAGACCCCGCTGGGTGTCACGAACTGGAACGCGACCGCGAGCTTCACGAACTCGTTCATCAGCGGCACCTACTCCCGTTCCGGCGCGGGCAGTTTGAAGGTCGTGGCCACGGGCGCCGGCTCGGGCAGCGCCAGCTCCATCTTCCAGACCAACAACACGAGCATCAGCAACAACCTCACCTACACCGTCAGCTTCTGGTATCTGCCGCCCACGCGCAGCCGCACGCTCACCGTGCGCCTCTCCGGCGCGGGCGCGAACACCATCCTGCAGGCCAATGAACCCGGCAGCACGCCCGGCAACATCCGCCGCCGCCTCGAGAACATCTGGAACGCCAGCGTCGAGGACGGCAGCGTCACCGTCCCCACCGTGGGCGGAGCCAACCTCCACGACTTGCGCGCCTACCATGTGCTGAACGCGGTGAGCGCCAAGCGCCAGCTCATCGAGGTGCTGCTGCAATTCCTCGAGAACCATTTCGTGACTCAGCACTCGAAGAGCGTGGACTACTTCGACCGCACCTACGATGACGGCAACTTGATGGACATCTTCGCCACCGACTGGGAATACCGCGAGCGCGTGAAGTGGCAGGCCGCCCTGCTCAACCCGAACTGCAACTTCTACGACCTCCTGAAAATCCACGTCGAAAGCCCGGCGGAAATTGTCTATCTCGACTCCGTGGACAGCCGCGGCAACGGCAACAACATCGCCAATGAAAACTACGCCCGCGAAATCATGGAGCTGTTCTGCATGGGCGTGGACAACGGCTACGACCAGCTCGACATCGTGGCCATGTCCCGCGCCTGGACCGGCTGGTCCGTGGAAATCGTGGACGCGGCGAACATCAACAACCCGCACGCCGTGAAGTCCGACCGTTACGGCTTCTATCCCGGCAACGGCACCACCGGCAACTCGAACATCGTTGGCGTCTGGACCTTCAACTACAAACCCGCCAGCCACGGCACGAACCGCGCGCCCATCTGGTCGAACTGGGACACCAACGCCTCGCAGACGAATCCCAAGCCGCTCGGCAGCGCCGCCTATCCTTACAACAGCGGCCAGTCGAAGACCGTGCCCGCGCGCTTCGGCCCTCCGTGGGCCGGGCAGCCGTATCGCCTCGTCATCCCGCCGAGCCGCAGCGGCACCAACGGCATTGCCGACGGCTACGATATCACCGCGAGCATCGCGAACCTGCCGTTCACGATGGAATACCTGAGCGTGAAACTCTGCCGCCTGTTCGTGCATGAAGGTTTCCCGAACCCGAACACCCTCCCCGGCTCACCGGAAGGCGCTTTCTACGACTACACGAATCCGAACCGCTCGGAGGAAGCCGAGCTCGTCCGCCAGTGCATGGTCGCGTGGGACACGCCCGCCGGGGACGGTCGCAAGGGCAACATCCGCAACGTGCTGAACGTGATCTTCAACTCCGACCTCTTCCGCAGCCACAACGGCTCGTTGCAGAAGGTCAAGACGCCGGTGGAATTCGCGGTCAGCGCCATCCGCGCCCTGCAATCCACCAACCCGGCCACGGGCCGCACCGACGGTTACTCGATCAGCGGCCGCAGCCGCACGGCCAGTTCCGCGCCGCTCACGCGCATGGGTGCGATGATGCTCTTCGACCGCGATGCGCCGGACGGCTTCCCCGAGGCGGGCGCGCCGTGGATCAGCTCCGGCACGCTGGCCGAGCGCGTGCGTTTCATCCAGACGTTCCTGATGACCACGACGGACACGAACAAGACCGACGGGATCAGCAATGGCAACTTCAACCTGAGCGACCCGGTCGCGCTGTTGAAGTCGAAGCTGCCCGCCGGCAGTTGGAACAACTCGGGCGCGGTCGTGGACTTCTTCCTCGCCAACTTCTTCCCCGCCGAGGGCGCAGGGAACTTGAACGGCTACCGCTCGCTCGCGATGGCCTTCCTCGACACGAACGACAACGGCGTCGGCACGTCGCTCTTCTCCGGCCTGACCAACACCGGCTCGCCCTACGATCTGCGGGTGCGCTCGATGGTGGCCATGCTCCTCACCCTGCCGCGTTTCCAGGAACAATAATTTCAGGACCAGACATTTAACGACCACGCTTATGAAACATCATCACTTCAACATTTTGAACCGCCGTGAGTTCCTGACCACGGCGGGCAAGGCGGGCATGGCGGCGGCGCTGGCCTCGGTCTGCAACGTCCCCGGCTTCCTCAAGCAGGCGATGGCCGAGGGCACCATCGGCAACGGCAAGAAGGTTCTCTTCATCTGGCTGCGCGGCGCGAACGACTCGTTGAACTCCGTCGTCCCCATCCAGGACACGGCCTACGCCACGAGCCGTCCGAACATTCAGATCCCCAAGGACGCCGGCACGAACTACGCCACCAGCGGCATCGCCTGCGACTCGCCGCTGGCCGGGGCCGCGAGCACCTACGGCTTCTATCCGTTCGGCGTCCGCCTTGGCAACGGCTTCGCCGCGCTGCATCCGTCGCTGAAATTCCTCGCGCCGGTCTATAACGCCGGCGACCTCGCGCTCGTTCACCGCGTCGGCTACCCGCGGCAGTCGCGCTCGCATTTCGAC
>JANNGC010000073.1:0-3362 GCA_031380445.1 Pedosphaera sp. | reverse complement strand
ACACCAATTCCACCCCCTGCGCGTCTTGACCCCGCCCCCCTCCCCCCCCACATTTCTCACCCCCCCGGTGCTTCGCCCCCCCCCCATTTTTGTGGTTTTCGGGCGCATTAACACCCCCCCGCTCCGCTCTTTCCAAACCGTCACGCCTGCCGCAACGTCGCGCCGTGACTCGCTCCACTCCAGACGACGCGCCGAAAAAATCTCCCGCCCGACGCGGGAAATGGCTGTGCCGTCTCGCCCTCGCCTTCGCGCTCTACACCGTGTTCGGTTTTCTGATTCTGCCGGTCATCATCAAGTGGCAGTTGCAGAAGCAGCTTCCCAAGTTCACACACCGTGCCGCGCGCGTGGACGTGGTGCGCGTGAATCCCTTCGCGCTCTCGCTCGGCCTGCGCGGACTTGTGCTCACCGAGGCGGACGGCTCGACCTTCGCGTCGTTCAGCAATTTCTACGTGAACTTGGAGGCCGTCGGCTCGGTGCTGAACCGCGCGTGGACGTTCGATGAAGTCCAACTCGGCACGCCCTACGGCTACGTGGCGATTCTCACGAACGGCCAGTTCAACTTCGCCAACCTGCTGACCAACGCACCGACGACGAATGCTGCGCCAACCCATGCGAGCGCACCGCCGCCGGTGCTGGTGAAGACGCTGGTCATCACCAACGGCACGTTCGCCGTCGCGGACTTTTATCGCGCCGCGCATTTCAAGACGCAGTTCACGCCCATTGATGTGCGGCTGACTAATTTCACCACGCGCCCGCGCACGGGCAGCCCGTACGCGTTCACGGCCAGCACGGGTGAGGGCGAATACTTCAAGTGGGCCGGGAGCGTGCGCGCGATTCCGCCCGCGTCGTCGGGGCAGTTCGAACTGGGCGGCATTGATTTGAAAAAATACGGCACCTACGCCGGCGAGTTCACACGGCTCGACGTGCGCGACGGGAAGCTGACCGTGGGCGCGACCTACGCCTTCGCGCTGGAGACGAACGGCGTGGAACTGACGGTCACCAACGGCAGCGTGCTGCTGACGAATCTCGCGATCTTTGCGCCCGGTGCGGGCACGAATACGCTCGTCACCATTCCCAGCGTGGCCGTGCACGGCGCGGAGGCGGACTTGCTGAAACGCGCCGTGAAGGTGCGCGAAGTGGAAACCATCGGCGGCTCGATCTTCGCGCGACGTTCCAAGGACGGCACGCTGGAGTTGCTGGAACTCGCCCTGCCTCCGACGAATCGCGCGCCGAGCATTTTGAATCCGCCGCGCTCCACTGCCAGCACGCCGCCGGTCACGAATGCGCCCGCCGCGCCGTGGTCTGTCGTCGTCGAGAGCATCGTGGTGAGCGACTACGCCGTGCGCGTGAACGACGAACAGCCGCCGCGCCCGGCCAGTCTCAGCGCGGATCAAATCTCGTTAGCTGTGAAAAATTTCTCGCTCGCCTCGAACGCGCCGCTCTCCGTCCAGTTCTCCACGCGCGTGAACGGCGGCGGCACGGTGAAAGTCAGTTCGCAAGGCACCGTGCTGCCCGTCGCGCTCGAAACGGATGTGGACGTGAGCGGGATCGAGTTGCGCCCGTTCCAGCCCTACGTCGAACAGCAGCAGGTGAGGGTGGCGTTCAACAGCGGACGTGTTTCCACCAAAGGCCACGCCACGCTCGCGCTGCGCGGCACGAATCTGCCCGCCGCCACTTTCACCGGCGACGTGGTGCTGGATGACGTCGCAGTCGTGGATCAAATTCTCTTCCAAGATTTCGTGAAGTGGAAACAGGTCGCAGTGCGCGGCATTGATTTCTCGCTCGACCCGATGCGCGTGAAGATCGGCGAACTCGCGTGTGATGAATTGATCACCAGCGCGGTGCTCGACACGAACAGGCAACTGACCGCGCTCGCCGTACTGCCGCCGCGCGCGACCAACGCCGCGCCGCCTGCACCGAAGCCCGTCGCCGCTTCCGTCGAGCTGCTGCCGTTCCCCGTGCAGCTCGACGTGCTCGCGCTGACCAACGCTTCGATTCGCCTTGCTGACTTGTCCATCACGCCGAACTGCCGTTTCGCCGTGCAGCAGTTCAGCGGCACAGTGCGCGGGCTGTCCTCCGCGTTGAACTCCGTCGCGACGGTGGACATCAGCGGACGCATCAATGAGAGCGCGCCCTTCAGCATCGCCGGGAAGGTGAACCCGCTCGTGCGCGATCTGCTCGTGGACTTGGTCATCTCGAACCGCAACATGGACCTCACCGCCTTCACGCCCTACTTGGAAAAATTCGCCGGGCATCCGCTCGCGAAAGGCAAGGTTTCTGTGGGCTTGCAATACTCGATCAAGAATCAGGCGCTCGTCGCACAGAACGTCATCGCCGTGGACCAGCTCACGCTCGGCCCGAAGAACGCCAGTCCCGACGCGACGAAGCTGCCGGTGAAACTCGGCGTGGCGCTGCTGAAAGATCGCGAGGGCCGCATCGCGCTCGACGTGCCGGTGCAGGGGCGGCTTGATGATCCGAAGTTCAAAGTCGTGCCGCTCATCTGGCAGGTCGTGATGAACCTGCTCGTGAAGGCGGCGGCGTCCCCGTTCTCGCTGCTCGGTGCGCTCGTGGGCGGCGGCGAGGAGTTGAGCTACATCGAGTTCGCGCCGGGCGCGGCGGTCATCGCCACGAACGAGTTCGTGAAGATTGAGAAGCTCGGCAAGGCGTTCTACGAGCGGCCCGCATTGAACATGGAAATCTCGGGCTCCGCGGACGAGTCGCTGGATCGCGCCGCGCTGGCGTGGTTGAAACTGGAGCGCGAGTTGAAGACCGCGCGCCTCGCGGAACTGGCGGGCAAGTCTGATGCGCCGGCAACAGTCGAGGCGGTGAAACTGGAGTCGCGCGATTACGAACGGCTGTTGAAAGCGCACTACAAAAAAGTTTTTCAACGCGACCAGCCGCTGCCCGCGCTGCTGACCAATGCCGTCACGGGCGAAGTCACGAATGCGACGCCGGCGGTCGTGCGCGTGGACGCCCGCAAAGGGGCGGAGGCGCAAGTCACGCGCTCGGTGACAGCGAAGCCTGTCGCGAAAGACACCAACACCGTCGCCACGCTCGATCCGCGTGCCGCCACCCGGCCCGCCGCATGGCCCAAGCACGACCCGGACGACACCATGCTCGCGCCGATGGAGGCCGAGCTTTTCGCCCGCACCACGGTGACGCCGAACGAGTTGCAAGAGTTGAAACAGGCGCGCGCTCAAGCGGTGCAGCGCGCGCTGTTGCAGACGGAAAAAGTAACCGCCGACCGGCTGTTCCTCATCGCGCCGCTGCCGGTGGCGGCAGGCGCGAAAGGCGAGGCGCGCGTGAATTTGTCGTTGAACTGACACCTGAGCATGGAGCGCCGATTTCCAAATCGGCGTGCC
>JANNGC010000033.1:0-5126 GCA_031380445.1 Pedosphaera sp. | reverse complement strand
GGTGAAATGTCCTTCCTCTGGCAGCGCAGCAATGGCGTCGGTGGCTGGACCAACGTGCCGAACTCCGGCCAGACGACGAGCAATCTCGTGACCGGCGCGCTCTTCGCCCAGGACAACGGGGCGCAGTTCCGCGCTATCGTGAAGGCGGCCGGCGCCTTGAGCGTGACCAGCGCGGTGGTGACAATGACCGTCAATGACCCGACCCCGCCCGCCGTGGTGGCAGTGCTGGTCGCGACGAACCAGGCCAACCAGGTGATCGTGTATTTCTCCGAGAACGTCTCGGACAGCGCGCTCCTCGCGGCCAACTACCGGCTGACCAACCAGCTCACCGGCGTGGTCTATACCATTGGCAGTGCGTCCTTCCTGAGCGGCGACCGCCGCACGGTCGTGCTCACGGTGACGACGCCTCTGGAAAGCTCCGCGCGTTACGCGCTCGGCATCACGGGCGTGGCGGATTTGGGCGGCCTGAACAACGTGTCCACGGCCCCGGTCTTTGCGGTGTCGGGCCAAAGCGGCACCTTGAACCCGGTGGTCATTGACTACTACGGCACGCTGGCCACGGCGGCGAACCTGAGCGACCTGACGAACAACATCAAATTCATCAATGATTCACCGGACTGGATGATGTTGAGCAACACCTTCAGCTTGAACGGCGGCAACACCGGGTTCCCGACCTCGGCGCCGATCTTGGGCGACAACTACGGCGCGCGGATGCGCGCGTTCTTCGTCCCGCCGACGAACGGCCAGTATGTCTTCTGGTGGCGCGCGGATGATTTCGCCCGCTTCTTCATGAACGTCAATCCGACGGACAGCACCAATCCAGCGGGCCGCACCGGCTCGTTCACGATGGGTGTGAACAACCCGAACTATAACCCCACGAACTCCTTCACCACGCCGGCGCTCACGGCGGGCCAGGCTTACTACACGGAACTGCTCTTCAAAGAAGGCGGCGGCGGCGACGGTGCCGCGCTCATGGTCACGATGGGCAGCAGCACGAACACGGTCCCAGCCCCGGCTGCGATTTCGCCCGGCTACCTCTGGCGTTATCCGGAGGGTGTGGTGCCGAAGCCGAAGATGGTCGTGGATTTCTTCACCGGCCTCGGCAACCTCGGCCAGGCGGGACAATCCGCGAATGGCAACCTGCCGGACTTGAATTACGTGACCAACTTCCAGGCGATGATCGCGGGCACGGTCAACGGCACGGGCTACGAGCGGGTCTCGGGCTATTCGACCAACCTGGGCAACACCAGCATGGATAACTATTTCGGACGCATCTACGGCTACTTCGTTCCGCCGACCAACGGCAATTACCGCTTCTTCACCCGTTCGGACGACTCGTCCTCGTTCTTCATGAACACGAACGTGAGCAACAGCACGGACCCGGCGGGCAAGGTGCATTTGCGCAGCCAGTTCGCCTACACCAACATCACCCAGCTTTGGCAGGCTCCGCAGAACGTCACCCTCGTGGGCGGTCAGCGTTACTACATCGAAGGCAACTGGCGTGAAGGCACCGGCGGCGACGGCATGACCATCGCGGTGCGCGGTGGCAGCGAGCCGGCCCCGACCGGCGGACTCGATCTGATTCCCGACAACATGCTGGTCTTCCCGACCAACCTCGACCGCATGGGACCGATCAACTTCAACATGGCGGGCAGCTCCGGCGGCATCTCCCCGGTCAACCCGACCGTGACCGAAGGCCAGACCCTGACCTTCCAGGCGCGCGGCGTTTCCGGCGCGCTGCCGTATCTCGGCGCCATCTGGGCCAAGAACGGTGTGCAACAGGAGCAGAGCGTGACGTGGTGGGTCACCCAGCCGTTCACGCTGGCGGACAATGGTGCGGTCATCACCCTCACCGTCACGAACCACTTCAGTTCCGCCACGGTCACGAGCATCGTGACGGTGCTGGCCGACAACGCCGCGCCGACCATCCTCACGGCGGTCGCCTCGCAGTATGGCGACGCGGTGGTACTGACCTTCAGCGAGCCGTTGGATTCCCTGAGCGCGGAAACGGCGGGCAACTACAGCATTCCCGGCCTGACCATCTATGCGGCCTCGCGGGATGATTTTGACGGCAACCGGGTGCATCTCCGCACCTCGCCGCACACCCCCGGCACGGTCTATACCGTCTCCGTGAGCGGCGTGAAGGATCGTTCCTCCACCGGCAATCCGATTGCTCTGGCCACGAAGAACTTCACCGCCTGGGGTTTTGGCGGCTTGGGTACGGTGTTCGTGGAAGTGTTCACCAACACCGCCGGCACTTCGCCCGACAACTTCTTCTTCGACCCGAAGGGCATCTACAACCTGCCGGATTATTCTTATTACACGAACACCTTCTCCGCCGGTGTCTTCGCCGCGCATTCCGGCCTCGAGTTCTGGACCGCCCGCGTCACGGGCCTGTTCATGCCGCCGAGCAACGGCCTCTACCAGTTCTACACCCGTGGCGATGACGGCACGCGCCTCTACATGAACACCAACGGCCCGGATGCCGCCGGTCGCACGCTCATCGCGCGCAACGACGGCGCGAACTCCGCCACCATCGGCACCACCTCCGGCTATCTGACCGGTCTGGCCAACGGCAATGTCGGCAACAGCGCCAGCCCGCTCATCTCGCTCACCAACGGCACGCCTTACTACATGGAAGCGATCATGAAGGAAGGCGGCGGCGGCGATTACCTCACGATTCTGATGCGCTCGATTGATCCGGCCACCGGCCAGCCGTACGTGGCCCTGCCCTTGACGCCGGCGGCGGTTGATGTGCTCGGAGCCGGCTCCTTCCAGACCATCGGCAACCCGGACATCAACCAGCTCGTGATCGCCTCGGCTCCGCCCACGGAACTGACGGTCTATGAAAATGAACTCGTGAACCTCGAACTGGTGGCCAGCGCCGTTCCCCCGTCGCTCACGCCCTTCATCACGTATCAATGGCAGCGCACCAATGACGGCACCGGCACCTTCACAAACATTCCGGGTGCCACGGCGGCGAGCCTCTCCTTCTACGCCGCGCTCACGGATGACAACGGAGTCTTCCGCATCCGCGCCTCGATCCCGGGCCAGACGCTGTTCTTCCAGACCTTGATGCATGTGATTGTGGACGTTGATCCGCCGTATCTCGTCTCGGCCAGCGCTCGCACCCAGGCCAGCGGCGTGCAGCTCGTCGGCATTGCCTTTGACGGGCCGACGACCGCCGGCATCGCCACCGAGCCGTCCTCCTACTACGCCATTGATGAGTTCAGCACGCTGGTGGCCTTCACCGCCGCGCAGTACCGTCCTGGTTATCCGAACAAGCTGCTGCTCACCGTGGACGCCACGAGCGGCACGCTGGTCGGCAACTTCACCCTCTATTGCGACTACATGACGGATACCGCAGCGGTGCCCAACGCCGGCTTCGGCCTCTTCGCGACCGGCGCAGTGCAGCGCCTGAGCGAGCAGATCGTCGGCACCATCGGCACCATCGCCGCCGGCGGTTACAACACCGCCGCGCCCGGCCTGGGCTTCTCCGGCCTGCTCACGCCCACGGACATGTTCACCGACACCAACGCGGGCTGGGATGTCTCCGCCAACGGCTGGGACATTTGGAACACCGTGGACGGCTTCCTCTTCGGCTACCGCGAAGTCTCCGGCAACTTCGACATCAAGACCCGCATCAACAAATTCACCGGCGCGGATCAATGGTCCAAGGCCGGCCTCATGGTGCGCCCGTCCACGAACAGCAACAGCCGCATGTTCTTCATGTGCGCCACGCCCCGCACCACGCCCATTGCCGGCCAGTTGCCCAACAACTTCTTCGCCGGTCAATACCGTGACCTCGACGGCGGCGCTCCGGCCAACGCGCAGAACGCTGTGCCGCCCGGCTACCCGAACGCCTGGGTCCGCCTCCAGCGCAGCAACTCCGTCTTCTACGGCTCCTGGAGCACGAACGGCACGGACTGGACGAACCTGTTCTTCCGCGACTTCGCCACGACCCTCGGCGGCAGCTTCCCGGACAGCGTGCTCGTCGGTCTCGCCACCACGAGCCATGACCAGACCCGCAGCCTGAACAACAACGCCTACGTGGAATACCGCGACCTCTACTTCCCGGATGGCGCGGTCATCGTCACCCAGCCGGAGCCGGCCTTTGTCGAAGTGGGCATCCACCAGAGCGTGACCTTCTCGAACCTCACGGCCACGGGCACGGATGTCCGCTACCAATGGCGTCTGAACGGCGTGGCTTTGGGCAGTGAGACCAATGCGGTGCTCACGCTGCCGAACACGGCCGTCGGCCAGTCCGGCATCTACACGGTGGCGGCCTTCACTGACGGCGGCGGCCAGATTAGCTCGAACGTGGTCCTCTCGGTGACCAACGTCCTGCCGACCCTCGTCAATGATTCGCTCACGGCGACCCAAGGCATGACCATCACGTTCCCGGCCTCAAACCTCCTCGCGAACGACAGCGACTTCGAACTCGATCCGCTCTCGGTGCTCGCGGTGTTCTATCCGCACACCCTCGCCACGAACTTCGATGGCGGCGCGTTCAGCGGCGCGGTCATGTATGGCACGGCCACCAACGTCGCCACCGGCGGCTCGGGTGACTCGGGCCGTCTCCGCATCAACGACGGTCTGGCGAACCAGGCCGGCTCCGTCGTCTTCAACGAGGTGACGCCTGGGGCGCGCGTTCTCGCCTTCCGGGCCACCTTCGGCCTCCGCATCGCGGAGATCAGCGCGGAACCGGCGGACGGTTTCAGCTTCAACTTCGCGGGTGATTTGCCGAATGCCGCGACCGGCTCCCGGGCCGCTGAGGACGGCGTCGGCAACGGCTTCAGCTTCGGCGTGGACAACTATCGCTTCCTGCCCTTCGTGGGCGTTGGTTCACCCGCTGGCAGCGGGGCCAGCACCACGGCGAACACGTCCGGCCTGAAGGTGAATTACGGCGGCATCGTTCGCGCCGGCGTCCAGGCCCCGACGTGGAACAACACGTCCTACATCCCCGTGGACATCACGCTGGAAGCGGATGGCCGCCTCACCGTGCTGGTCAACGGCACCAACGTCTTTGGCGCGCTCACCATTCCGTGGGTGCCGCAGGCGGGCCGCTTCGGCTTCTTCGCCCGTGCGGGCGGACAGTTCGAGTCGCACTCCATTGATGTTCAGGT
>JANNGC010000931.1:0-1522 GCA_031380445.1 Pedosphaera sp. | reverse complement strand
CGGCCGTGGACCTGAGCCTCTCGATCGACGCGCCGTGGTCGCACGCCGTCTCGAAGCGCCTGCGGCGCGCCTAACGCAATCCGCCTCCGCCCATCTGCGAACCGGGTCGCCGGTTCGCAGTGATCTGCTCCCCATCAGGCGACGGTCTGTATCAGGCGACGGTCTGGCGCCGCAGGGCTCCACGATCCGGAAGCTGGCCCAGACCGGCCTCCAGCACCTCCTGGCGGTGCTGCTGATCGAGGCTCTCGGCGCTCTCCTCGATGCGCGGGAGGATGCGCTCGAAGGCGTCCACAACCATGGCGTCGAACTGGCGGCCGGCGCAGCGGCGGATCTCGGCCATGGCGGAGGCCGAGGAGAATTTCGGCTTGTAGCAGCGCTCCGAGACGATCGCGTCGTAGGCGTCTACGACCGAGAAGATGCGCGCGGCGAGCGGGATCTGCTCGGCGGCGAGGCCGCGGGGGTAGCCGCTGCCGTCGTACTTCTCGTGGTGGTTCTGGATGATCTCGCTGGCGCCGGCGAGGAACGGGATGCGCTTCACGAAGTCGGCGCCGAACTCGGGGTGGCGGCGCATGACCTTCCACTCTTCGTCGGTGAGCGGGCCGGGCTTCGTGAGGATGGCGTCGGGAACGCGGTACTTGCCCACGTCGTGGAGCATGGCCCCGAGCTGCACATCGCGCATCTGCGCCTCAGGCACGCCCACCTCGGCGGCGAGCAGCGTGCAGTAGTCGCGCACACGGAACAGGTGCGCCATCGTGGAGGAGTCTTTCCCCTCCATCATGGCCGCGAAGCCGATCACGGTGCCGTCGTACGTGCGCTTCAGCTCCACTTCCTTCTCGCGCAGCTTCCGCTCGAGCTCGCGCACGTAGTTCTGGCGGAACTGGTAGACCTTGCGCAGGTCCATGGCGCGCGTCACCGCCGCGGCCACTTCCTTCAGGTCGAAGGGGTTCTTCAGCAGGAAGTTGCAGGCCCCGACGCGGATCGCCTCCATGGCGTACTGCCACTCGTCGTAGGCGGTCAGGATCATGCACGGCGTGCGGAACTCGACGTAGGCGCGCACCTCACGCAGGAACTGAAGCCCGTTCATGCGCGGCATCGTGATGTCGCTGATGATGACGTCGTACTCGCGGTCTTGGACCTTCCGGAGCCCCACCTCGCCGTTCTCGGCCGTGTCGCAGGAGTGCCCCTCCATCGCCAGGTGCTGCGACAGGACGTCGCGCAGCGGCTCCTCGTCCTCGACGATCAGGATGCGGGCTGACATCATGCTGCTCAACTGGTCACATCGGATGGCGAGGTGCCCTTCGGACGGTCCGTCGGCAGGTTCTGTCCCGTGACCAAATAGTGCACCGTTTCGGCGATATTGGTGGTGTGATCACCAAGTCGTTCGATGTTCTTGGCGCAAAATAGCAAATGCGTGCAAAATGTGATGTTGCGCGGATCTTCCATCATGTACGTCAGCAGTTCCCTGAACAGTGAATTTTCCAGCGCATCGATCTGTCCGTCGCGGGTCCAGACATCGATGGCC
>JANNGC010000913.1:0-2726 GCA_031380445.1 Pedosphaera sp. | reverse complement strand
TGTCTTCCGTGGTTAAAACCTTTGTTTCCGAAAATAGCTTTTGAATCACCCGCCCACGCCTGTTTGAATTCATCGAATGCAAGTTCGCACCGCGCAACTCAAGCGCGTCACGAAGGAGACTCAGATCGCGCTCAAGCTGGTGATTGATGGCAAAGGCAAGTCATCCATCAAGACCGGCGTGCCTTTTTTCGATCACATGCTCACGCTGTTCGCGAAGCACGCGGTCGTGGATCTAACGCTGCGGTGTAAGGGCGATCTCGAAGTGGACGCGCATCACACGGTCGAGGATTGTGGTATTGCGCTCGGACAGGCGTTCGTGCAGGCCCTCGGCGACAAAAAAGGAATTCGCCGCTACGGCACCGGCTTTGATCCGCGCAACCCGCTCTGGGGTGAGGCCCATGTGCCGATGGATGAATGCCTCGCGCGATGCGTCGTCGATTTCAGCGGCCGTCCCTACCTCGTGTGGCGTGGGCTGGACAAATTTGGGTTCAAAAGCGTGAGCAAGGCCGAAAAAATTCAGGACATGTCGAGCGCGTTTCGCTTCGGCCTGGCGCGGGAATTCTTTCAGGGATTCGCGAACGAGGCGCGGTGCAACCTGCACCTCGAACTGATCTACGGCGAGGAGCCGCACCATGTGAGCGAAGGATTGTTCAAGGCCTTTGCCAAGGCGGTCGATTTCGCCTGTCAGCGTGACCCGCGGATCGTGGGGGAATTACCCAGCACGAAAGGACTTTTGTAAGATTTTCGTGGCGTTTGAATAGCGCCGGAAAAAACCCGTCAGAAGCGATGGCGTCGAAAAAGAAAGATTACCCGACCATGGAAGACGTTCTGCTGTGGAAAGCAGCACAACGTGGTGACATGCGGGCTTTCGAGGAGCTGGTGGCCCGGCATCGTGACAAGATTTACGCGCGGGCCTTCAGCATGATTCGGAATGAAGAAGACGCCACGGATCTTTCGCAGGAAGCTTGGGTGAAATCCTGGCAGCGGTTGAAACAGTTTCAGGGCGATTCGAGTTTCCTGACCTGGATGACGCGCATCGTCATCAACCTGTGCCTCGACCGGTTGCGCAAGATGAAACGCGAGCGCGCTGAGTCGATTGAGAATCTGGAAGAAGAGTCGGGCGGTGTGGAGCGGCAGATGCCCGCCGTGGTGGTGAACCCGACGGAACGGTTGGAGCGCAGTGAGTTGCGCCAGAGAATCGACAAGGCGCTGGCCCTGCTCTCGTATGAGCACCGGACCGTGCTGATTCTGCATGAGTTTGAAGATTTGGAGTACAAAGAGATTGCCAAGCGGATGCAGTGTTCGATTGGCACCGTGATGTCGCGGTTGTTTTACGCGCGTCGCAAAATGGCGGTTTTGATGGCCAGCTATAAACGTGAGGAATTGAAATGAAAGTCGAAGACGGAATCAAATTGCAGGCGCAGCTCGACGGTGAACTCACCGGTCGCGAGGCGCAGGAAATCGCGGCGCTCATCGAGAATGACGCCGAGGCGCGCGCGCTTTTTGGCGAGTTGCAGATGACGCGCTCGATGCTCACGGCGAACGAGCCGGAGTTCCGCCTGCCCGAGTCGCGCGAGTTTTACTGGAGCAAGATCGAGCGCGAGATCACGCGCCTCGAAACCGCGCCCGCCACGGCGCAGGGGCCCGCGTGGCTGGTGTTCTTGCGCCGTCACCTGACGGCGATCAGTGGTACGGCGGTCGCCGCCGCCCTTGTGATGTTCGCCGCCGTGCAGATGAATCTCACGGGTGACCTGTTCGAGGAGATTGACAACCCGCTGGATGACACCAGCTCGTTCTCGTTCCGTTCCGAGTCGCAACAGATGACGCTGGTCTGGATTGCCAACCCGTTCGTGGATGCGGAGGAAGCTTCCGACATGCCGATGCCCATGCCCGCGCCGGAAATTCAGTAAGCGATGAGCACTCCCCATCTTTTGCGCCGTTTGATTCGGCTGGGTTTCGCCACAGTTGCGTTCACCGTGATGGTGAGCACGGCCGCCGCTGCGGATCGCAAGATGGAGGCCCGCCTCGTCTGGGGCACGAACGCTGACAAATCTCCCGAAGCCAGCCACAAGAAACTTGATGGCGATCTGGCCAAGAAACTCGGCGAGATGCCGCTCAAATGGAAAAATTTCTTCGAGGTTAATCGCCAGCCCTTCACCATCAACACCACAAACTACACCAAGGTCGTGTTGAGCAAGAAGTCCTATATCGAAGTCAAGGACAAGGGCGGCAACAACGTGACAGTGAAACTCTACGGCGATGGCAAGCCGGCGACGCGGGTGGACCGGCCCTTGCCAAAGGGTGAAGTGCTGACCATTGCCGGCGACGCCAAGGACAACAACGCTTGGTTCATCATCGTGCGCTCCGTTCCTGATCCCAAGTCCACTTCCGAGCCGAAGAAGGACGTGGTGATCGCCAAGCCGGCGGCTCCGGCGAAGTAATTTCAAGGCGCGCGGTTCGGTTTTTTCACGCGCCTTTCCCCTCACCCCGGCCCTCTCCCCAAAGGAGAGGGGGACAGTCATTCAGCCGTCGTCGATTCGAGCGCGTCCCGTTATGGTGAGGCTGCATGCCTTTCTCCCTCTCCTTGTAAAGACCGGAGACATAGTGGACGGGTGTGCGGGGACATGGTGGACACATGGGGTGGTCATGGTTTCAAATTTTGGGAACCGGGCGGGTTTGATTTTCGCGCAGGTCCAGTTCCTTGAGCACCTGCGTGAGAAAGATGA
>JANNGC010000908.1:0-2426 GCA_031380445.1 Pedosphaera sp. | reverse complement strand
CCGTTGAACCGCCCCTTCAACGCATCGGCAATCGCCTGCAGGAAGTCGCCGTCCGCATCGCCGAGGTTGTGCGCGATGATGGGGATCCCGTTCACGGTCTGCGCGTGGATGAGCAGTTCGCTGGCGGCGTTCGAGGCGTTGCGTTGCACGGCGGTGCGCAAGGACTTCTCCAACTCCTTCTGCTGCGCGAGGAGTGCTTCAATTTTCTTCTCCAGCTCATGGACGGGGGAATTGATCTTCCCGGCGACGCTGCGGATGAGTTGAAGCTGGCTGTTCGCCAGCGCGTAAGCTTCCAATCCCGCGACGGCCTCGATGCGGCGCACGCCGGCGGCGATGGCGTTCTCGCCCACGATGCGGAAGAGGCCGATCTCGCCGGTGGCGCGCGTGTGCGTGCCGCCGCAGAGTTCCATGGAATAACCGTTCAACTCGCCCGCCTTCCCGCCCACCTGCACGACGCGCACGGTGTCGCCGTATTTGTCGCCGAAGAATTGCATCACGTCCTTGCGGGTCTTCACGTCGGCGTGGGGGACTTCGGTCCAGCTCACAGGCGCGTTTTCGAGGATGCGTTCATTGACGAGCTTCTCGATGTCGGCGACTTGCGCGGGGGTGAGCGGCGCGCTGTTGAAGTCGAAGGTCAATTTGTCGGGGCCGACGAAGGAGCCTTTCTGCGACGCCTCCTGGCTCGCCACTTCGTGCAACGCCCAGTGCAGCAAGTGCGTCACGGTGTGGTGGCGCTGGATGGCGTTCCGGCGGGCTGAATCGACCAAAGCATCAACTTCGCTGCCGACGGGTGGAAGCTCTGGGTCGGCATCGTTCAAGTCGAGCCAATGCACCCATGTGTTTCCAATCTTCTGCGTGCTGTGGACAATGAAGCCGTATGAGTCCTTGACGATGTTCCCTGTGTCACCAACTTGTCCGCCCATCTCCGCGTAAAAGGATGAACGGTCGAGAATGATCCCGGTCTTTCCCTTCTCACCGACGACTTCCACCACCTTGGCCTTGATGGCCGTGGTGTCGTAGCCCACGAACTTCGTGGGCGTGGTGGTTTCAATCTGGGAGAGGGAAATGACTTCCTTCTTCTGCGCGGCGCGGGCGCGGGCGCGCTGTTCTTCCATCAACTTCTCGAAGCCGAGTTTGTCAACAGTCCAGCCGCGTTCGCGGGCCATCAACTCCGTAAGGTCGAACGGAAATCCGTAAGTATCGTAAAGCTCGAAAGCAGCCGTTCCTGGAATCTCTGGAGGGAATTCAAGAAATTGCCGCCATGCTCCAGCGCGAATTTGATCGCGGGTAAAACTCAAGAACCCACCCCCTTCGCGAGCAACATCAAATGTTGTTATCTCTGATTCCTTACCCTTCGACGGTTCTTCTTTCAGACCGTACGCCATTTTTGCAGGACCCGTCTTGCGTGCGGAGTTGATGACTGCGGCCGCCATTACTTCGTTCTCGAAAAGCTTAAGACCACGATCCAACGTCTTGTTAAACGCCTCCTCCTCAATCCGAATCGTCTCCTGCACCTGCGCCTTGCGCGTGCGGATTTCGGGGAAGACATCGCCCATCGTGTGCGCGAGCACGTCCACGAGCTTGTAGAAGAACGGTTCGTGGAAGCCGAGCGTGCGCCCATATCGCACCGCGCGGCGCAGGATGCGGCGCAGGACGTAGTTCCGGTCGTTGTTGCCGGGCTGGATGCCGTCGGCAATGGCAAAGCTCAAGGTGCGGATGTGGTCGGCAATGACCCGGAACGAAACATCGACCTTCTCTTGCTCGGTGTCCCCGGTGCTCCCCGCTTTCGGAAGCGTTGAACCGTATTTCTTTCCACTCAGCTTCTCGATGGCGTCGAAAATGGGGCGGAAGATGTCGGTCTCGTAGTTGGAAATTTTCGCGTTCTGGAAGTCGGTCAGGTTCTTGGTGCCTTGAATGATGCTGGTGACGCGCTCGAAGCCCATGCCGGTATCGACGTGCTGGGCGGGCAGGGGGGTGAAGGTGCCGTCGGGGTTGGCGTTGTATTGGATGAAGACGTTGTTCCAAATCTCGATGCAGCGGGCATCGGAGCCGTTGACGAGGAGCGCGCCGGAGATTTGCGCGTCGAGGTCGGTGGCCACGGGGCCGGGGCGGAGATCGACGTGCATCTCGGTGCACGGACCGCAGGGGCCGGTCTCGCCCATCATCCAGAAGTTGTCTTTCTTGTTGCCGTTGACGATGTGGATGTCGGGGTCGAGGCCGACGGAGCGGAATTTCGCGGCCCAGAGATCCCACGCTTCCTGATCGCGGTCGGCGGGATCGTTCTTGGCTTTGTCGGGTTGATAAATGGTGGCGTAGAGGCGCGACGGGGGAAATTTCCAGACTTCGATGATGAGTTCCCAGGCCCAGTTGATGGCGTCCTGCTTGAAGTAGTCGCCGAAGGACCAGTTGCCGAGCATCTCGAAGAA
>JANNGC010000880.1:0-7573 GCA_031380445.1 Pedosphaera sp. | reverse complement strand
CGCCATCGCGCTCACGCACTGCCATCACGATCACGTCGGCTCGCTGCCGCTGGCCATGCGTTACTTTCCCAAGGCTCACGTCTTCATGACCGACCTGAGTTACTTCATCGTCGAGCGCGTGCTGCACAACTCGGTGAACGTGATGACGCGCCAGCGCGACGAACTCGGCATCAAGGAATATCCGCTCTACACCCACGACGAGGTGGACGACATCGCGCCCATCTTCCAGGCCTACAAGTGCAACCGCGAGATTGAGTGGGCGTCGTTTCAGAAATCGCGCGCCGGCCTGCCGTCGCCCACGCTGGAATTTTACGACGCCGGCCACGCGCTCGGCGCGGCGGGCGTGATGGTTCGCGGGCGCAAGGAAACTTTGTTCTACACCGGCGACGTGTGCTTCCACGACCAGACCATTCTCAAGGCCGCGCGTTTCGAGGACATCAAGGCCGACGTGCTGATCATGGAGACGACACGCGGCGCGATGGTGCCGAAGCCGGGCTTTACGCGCGAAGGCGAGATTGATCGCCTCGGCGCGGCCATCAAGCAGGCGCTGGAACGCGGCGGCTCGGTGATGATCCCCGTCTTCGCGCTCGGGCGCACGCAGGAGATTCTCGCCATGCTCGCGCTGCTGATGAAGGCCGGGAAGCTGAAGCGGCAGCAGATTTACATCGGCGGACTGGGCCGCGTGTTCACGGAAATTTACGACCTCGAAGCCCATCGCACGCATCGCAACTTGACCAACCTGCGACTCAACGAAGCTCTCCAACTGGTGGTGCTCGACAAGAACACCATCGCGGACATGAAGCTGAACAGCCGCCGCATCTTCGTGGTCACGGCCGGCATGATGACAGAGAAAACGCCTGCGCATGATCTCGCGGTGCGGATGCTCGGTGACAAGAAGCACGCGATCTTCTTCGTCGGCTACGCGGACCCGGACAGTCCCGGCGGACGGCTCAAGAAGGCGCAGCCCGGCGAGACCTTTGTCTTCAGCCCGGGCGCGGGCGAGGTGACGAAGAACTGCGAGGTTGGCGAATTTGATTTGAGCGCGCACGCGAACCGGGAGGAGCTGCTGGACTTCGTGGGCCAGGTGGATCCGCGCACCGTGGTGCTCGGTCACGGTGACGCGCCCGCGCGACAGTGGTTCGAGGAACAAATCCGCGCGCGCTGGCCGAAGATCAAAATCCACCAGCCGCAGCCCGGCAAGGTGATCGAGGCGTAGGCTGTGGTGGCTCGCCTCGCGCTGCGCGACGAGAAGCCTGAGTTCAACCACGGAAGACACAGAAAACACGGAAAGCAGAAAACGGAACGGAGCGCCGGCTTCGAGCACGGCGCTCCAATTTCATCTTGTTCCCTTCCGTGTTTTCCGTGTCTTCCGTGGTTACTTTCTTCGCCCCTCAGTTGAACCCACATCGCTCCAGCATCGCCTGAATTTCTGCGCGTGATGCGTGCAGCTTCTCGGCGTTCGTGAATAAATCTTCCGCGCGCGCGGGATACCAGTTCTTCCGCTCCTGCCCGAGTCCGGCGATGTCCACGGGTTGAATGGCCTGTTGAATCGCGCGCATCAGCAGGTCGCGCCGCGCGCCGGTCGGATGACGCAACGCCGCTTCCGCGCAGGAGCGGCAGCGCGCGGCGAAGGTCGGATGTTCGCCCAGCAGAAAAGTTCCGCCGGCGAGTTCCGGTTTTCCCAGTCGTCGCGCCGCCTCCGTGTAACTCGCCGCCGCGAAGTAGAGCAGCGAGAGCGCGCGGAACAGCTCGAAGTCGTGCATCGAAGCGTAGAGCGCCGCGACGAGCCGCCCGGCGCTGACGATCTCCATCGTCGTCTGCATCGAGTAGTTGCTGAGTTCCGTCGCGAAATCGTCGTGGCCCCAGTTGGTTTCGATCAAGCGCGCGAGCCGTTCGACGCCGAGCAGCGTGAGCGGAAATCCTGTCGAGAGCAGCGGATCAATGAAGCCGGCGGCGGAGGGCAGCAGCGCCCAGTTCGCGCCCGCCGCCTCGCCGCTGAGGAAGGAAAGTTTTTTGGCGTGGACGAACGGCAGCGTGGCTTTCGCGTCCGCGAACTGCGCGCGCACGCTGGGAAATTTCTCGAGCCATTGCTGCCAGGAAGTTTCCCCGCGCGCGAAATCAAACGCGCCCTGACGGCACGCAACGCCCGCGCTGGTGATCCCGTTGTTGAAACGCAACACCCACATCCAGCCGCCGTCGAAAACGTGATGCAGCGCGGCGTCATCGGGCGGGTAAGGCTGAGCGGCGTGCGCTCCATCGCGATGCAATTCCTCCCACCGCTTCACGCCGGTAAAATGCGAGAAGAGCGCCTGCGTGGCCGGCAGATGCGGCACCGGCACCTCGGGCAAGTCGAGCGCACGATGCAGGAAGCCGCGCGGCCCCGTGGCATCAATGATGAACTCGGCGTGAATCTCCAACTGCTGCCCGCGATGCCGCCCCTGAATCACGGGCCGCTTCGGCTCCATGTTCACGCCCCACAAATCCACCTCGTCGAGATAGACCGCGCCGAGTTCCCGCGCCTCGTGCATGAAAAACTCGTCGAAGTCCGGGCGATACCAGTGCGTGTCGGCGATGCGATCATTCGGCGAGGCGGCGACGAGCAACTGCTTCCGATGCGAGTCGTCGTCGGTGAATTCGTGCCCCGCCTCGTGATGATAAAACGTGAAGCCGCGTTTCAAGCCGCAGGCGAGGTGCGGATACGTCTGCTGCCACGTTCCCCATTTCGTGAGCGGGCGGAGACGCGGCAAATCGTAGCGGTCGGCAAGCTGTTCAATGAGGAGATTGGCCACCGGCGTGGAAGACTCGCCGATGGCGAAGCGCGGGTGCTTCCCTTTCTCCAGCAGCACGACCGAGCGACCGAGCCGTCGCGCGATCATGGCGATGAGCGAACCGGCAAACCCGGAACCAATCACTGCGATGTCGAAGGAGCCTTGCACCGAGTGATTCAAGCAAGCGGCTTGGCAGACTCCAAAGCAATCCACGCCGCGCCGCAGGCTCCGGCGAATTCGCCGAGTTGCGCGGGGAGAATTTTCACGGGCGTTGCGCCCACGTTCCATTCCGCGTCGCGCACAAACTTTTCCAACGGCTCGAACAGCGCCGCGCCCGAGCGCGCGATGCCGCCGCCGATGATCACGGCTTCCGGATCAAGCACGTTGATCAGCCCAGCGACAGCCACGCCGAGCGCGCGCACGGAGCGGAGCCACACTTCCGTTGCCGCCTGGTCGCCAGTGAGGTGCGCCGCGACGAGGTCGTGCGTCGTTTGGAATTTTCCGCCGCTCCGCGCTTCGATGGTGCAGTTGCCGATCATCATTTCGAGGCTGCCGGGCATGGCGCAAATGTCGCACGGGCCGTCGAAGTCGAGCGAGATGTGGCCGAGATGCCCGGCGCGCCCGAGCGCGCCCTTGAGCAGTTGCCCGTCCACGATGGCCGCGCCGCCGACGCCGGTGCCGAGCGTGAGCAGGAACACGTTTTGAAAACCGCGCGCGGCTCCGAGCCACGCTTCGCCGAGCAGCGCGGCGTGGGCGTCGTTCAACACCGGCACGGGTTGCGGCGCTTGAAGAAACTCCGTCCAGTTCAAACCTTCCAGCCCTTGCAGCCGTCCCGGCATTCTCGCGATGGAGCGTCCGTCGCGTGCGGCGAGTCCCGGTGCGGAGAGGCCGATGGCGGTCGCGCGTGCGTCTGGCTGAGTTTCCAATTCGTGAATCGTGTTCCGCACTTGCCGCGCCCAGTCGCCGGAGGCGCTGGCGTCGAAGGGTTGATTGACTTGCGCGAGCCGTTCGCCAGCCGGCGTGATGGCCACGGCCTTCACGCTGCTGCCGCCGAGATCAATGCCAATGGCGAAACTCATTTGGATGAATGCGCGCGCATCAAAGCAAAGCTCCCAATTAAGAACCACGGAAAACACGGAAGGCACGGAAGGGAAAGCGCATCTTGGAAGTTCCGTCTTGGTGCTGTCCGAGGCCACGACACAGGAATGTGTCGCAACCTGCGGGTGGAAAGCCGGCGTTACGTGAGCCGGCTTTCCAGCCGGCAGGTTGGGAGACTTTCTAGTCTCCCGTCCGTGGCGCTGGTTTCGAGGCGGACCAATTTTCCGCGAATAGCTTGCGCGACGACACGTCCAGACATTCATACGTGTAAGTACAATTAAGTTGCCATGACCGGGGCGCGGGCGGATAGTCCGCCCACTTGCACTCAGGCGCGTCACGATGTTGCATCGGCTGCGCCCCAAACGAATCGCGATATGAAAACTGGCTTGATGACTTTTGGCGCGCTGACGACGGCGCTGCTCCTCTCCACTTCCATGCACGCCGCGCCGGCTTCCGGCTGGCTGGGCTGGCGCGGGCCGTTGCAAAACTCCGTCTCGTTGGAAAAAGGTCTGCCGCAAAAGATCGACGCGAAGGCCGCGCTCTGGACGGCGGACTTCCCCGGCCAGTCCACGCCGGTCATCGCGAACGGGCGGCTTTACATCAACGGCTTCGAGGGCGAGGGCCAGGACTTGCAGGAGTTCGTGCGCTGCTTCGACGCGGAGACGGGCAAGCTGATCTGGCAGCACAGCGAGAGCGATTTTCTTTCGGACACGATTTATCTGCGTTACGCCACGTCGTCGCCGACGGTGGATGCGGAGACGGGGAACATTTATGTGCAGGGCACGCAGGGTTTGCTCTCGTGCTTCACAGCGGATGGGAAACTGCTCTGGCAGCATTCGCTGATGGAAGAGTTCGGGCGGCTCACGTTTCCGAATTCACGCACGGCCTCGCCGGTGGTGGACAATGATCTCGTCATCACGCGCGGCATCACCAGCGCGTGGGGCGCGCATGGCGCGGCGGGGGATCGCTTCTACGCTTACGACAAAAAGACCGGCGAACTCGTCTGGTCCAGCGCGCCCGGCGGACGCCCGCAGGACAACACGTTTTCGAATCCGTATCTCGACTGGTGGAACGGCAAGCGCGTGCTCTACAGCGCGGGTGGCGACTCGACGATCCTCGCCATCAATGCCCGCACGGGCGAACCGTTGTGGCGGTTTTCTTTCGCCAAGGCGGGCGCGAAGGGCGGCATCAACGCGGCGGTCGTCCGGCACGGCAACAACCTTATCGCGATTCATGAATCTGAGAACATCGACTCGTCGGAAATCGGGCGCATGGCGGCGTTCAAGATTCCGGCCAGCGTCACGCCGAGCAACGCCTTCACGCCCTACGTCTTCGAGCAGAAGGAACTGGAAGTCTGGCGCAACGGCGTCGGCTCGCTCGCGTCGTCGCCGGTGATCGTGGGCGATGTGATTTACGAAATGACCGGCACGGGCGATCTCGCGGCGGTGGATGCGAAGGACGGCAAAGTGTTGTGGAAGAAAAAGCTCGGCATCGAGCAGCGGCAAAGCACGCCGTTCTACGCGGATGGTTTGCTCTACGTGGCGATGTACACCTCGGCGGGCGACGCGGCCAAGGCTGGCGATGCGGAAGCGGGGAACACCTGTGACCTCTTTGTGCTCAAGCCGTCACGTGAAGGCGTGGAAGAAGTGAGCAAGGCCACGCTGTTCGGCAAGGCCTACGGATCGCCGCTCGGCTTCAACGGGAAACTTTATCTCCAGACGGACAAGCGGCTGTATTGCTTCGGCCAGGCGGGCGCGAATCCCGCGCTCGCTGTCGCGCAGGCCGAATACGCGAAGCTGACGCCGCCCTGGCCCAAAGCCGGCGCGGCAAAACAGCTTCAGGCCATTCCCTACGAAGTGCTGTTGAAGCCCGGCCAGACGCACGCCTTCCGCATCCGCTCGCTCGACGCAAACGGATTCACCCTAAACGAGAACGTCGATCCCAAGTCCGTGAAATGGGAATCGTTCATCCCGCCGACCGCGCTGGTGAAGGTGACGATGAAGGGCGCGTTCAACGCGGACGGTTTGCTCGTTGCGTCCAATGCGCCCGTGCCGAGCGCGGGCCAGTTCAAAGCCACGCTGGGCGATCTGACCGGCTACATCAAAGGGCGCGTGATTCCCTCGCTGCCGCTGTCGCAGGACTTTGAGAGCTTTGACTTGAGCAACATGACCACGAACACGGTTGAGCCGCCGACCGCGTTTGCCTATCCGCCGCTGCCGTGGAACAGCGCGCGCTTCCGCTTCGAGGTGCGCGAGAAGGAAGTGGACGGCGTGAAGACCAAGGCGCTGACCAAGACCATCGAGAACAAGCTCTTCCAGCGCGGGCAGATTTTCTTCGGCTCGCCGGAGTTGAAGAACTACACCATCGAGGCGGATGTGTTGAGCGAAGGCAACCGCCGCAAGATGTCGGAGGTCGGCATCATCAACCAGCGCTACGTCATCATCCTCAAGGGCAACTCGCAGGAGATCGAAATCAACTCCAACCAGGAACGCATCAAGACCGCCGTGCCCTTCAAGTGGGCGCCGAACGCTTGGTATCAACTCAAGGCCCGCGTTGATGTCGCCGCCGACGGCAGCGGCGTGGTCCGCGCCAAGGCGTGGAAGAAAGGCGAAGCCGAGCCGGCCGCGTGGACCATCGAAGTGCCGCACAAGAAAGCCCACGCCCACGGCTCGCCCGGCCTCTTCGGCTTCGCGCCGCAGGAACAGCGCGTGTGCATCGACAACGTGAAGGTGACGGCGAATTGAGGAGAACGAGATGCCAACCGTCCTATTGCTGAACGGCTGGCGGTTTCACTTTTACACCAATGAGCGCAACGAACCCATTCACATCCACGCCGAGAAGGCGGAGAAGGAATGCAAGTATTGGCTCGATGTGGACGGCTTCAACATTCGCGAGGCGTTCGCCTGCAACATGTCGCCGCGCGACACGCGTGATGTGCGGAAAATTATTTTCGAGCACTTTGATTTGATGGCCGCGGAATGGCAGCGTGTTCACGGCAACCAGTGATGAACCAGTTCCATAAAGTTGATGCGGTGGAGTTTGACGGCGGCACGCTGGTTCTGCGGGCTGACGGCGAAGTCTATCGCGTCGAGACGGCGGCGGTGTCCGAGCGGCTCGCGCAAGCCAGCCCTGCGGCGCGGCGTGCGTTCCGCATTTCGCCGTCTGGTTATGGAATCCACTGGCCGGAGGTGGATGAGGATTTGTCGGTGGACGGATTGATTCGCTCGGCACGAGACCTGGGCTATCCGGCGCATCAGCCGTCCGTCGCTGCGTTGCATGACAAGAAAACACCGTGACTCAGACTTTTTTCAAAAAACGAAACAGAACCATTTTATGAAGATGACCGTCACTCTCACCGCCGCGCTGCTCGCCAGCACCCTCGTTACCCAAGCCCAGGACTGGCCCCAGTGGGGCGGTAATGATCCCGGGCGCAACATGTATTCCTCCGCGAAGAACATGCCCACCATGTTCAATCCCGGAAAGCTCAAGGCCGGCAGCGAGGACATCGATCTTGCCACCACCAAGAACGTGCGCTGGGCCGCCAAGCTCGGCTCGCAGAGCTACGGGAATCCCGTCGTCGCCAACGGAAAAATCTACGTCGGCACCAACAACGAAGTGCCGCGCAACAAGAAGCACCTCGGCGACCGTTCCATCCTGCTCTGCCTCGACGAGAAGACCGGCGAACTGCTCTGGCAGCTCGTCGTGCC
>JANNGC010000875.1:0-10901 GCA_031380445.1 Pedosphaera sp. | reverse complement strand
GATACTGCCCGCGCCGCGCATCCACGCCGCTCGCGGGCAAGCCTTGCAACGAACCAAGATACCGTCCGGCGGGCGAGAAGTAGGCGACATCAATGCCCAGTTCCAAACACGTCTCGATGGCCTGCGCCGTGATCTGCACCGCGCCGTAGCAATAAATCGCGCGCACCTGATGGCCGGGAATCTTCCGCACGTCCTCGCCCTTCACGCTCACGTTGAGTTGATCGCCGCGCTGGCCGATTTGCGCGCCCGCCGTTTGCACCACCAGCACCTCGCCATCGTCATGCTCCGGGCGCGGCGCTTCCAATGTGGGAGGCTGCTTGCCGGACTCAGCGGCGAAATCCAGCGCCTGCAAAATCTGCTCGCGCAACCGGTCCTCGGCGGCGGGCGCGAAACCAAACTGCAACTGCGGCTCCGGTACCGCCTCCTTCCGCGCCTTGGCCCACCAGTGCGATTCGTTCGGCAGACAAATCGGATACGCGGAGCAGCCGAGACAGCGCGCATCGTTCTTCAGTGGCGGCGGACAACGGCCCGACGCGGCCAGCGCCTTCGCATCGGCGATGGCCTGCTTCGTCCGGCTGAACAAATCCTCCGTCAGTTCCACCGGCACGCGGCGTTTCTCCGCAGCGTAGTAAATCACTGCCCCCGCCACTTTCACACCTTGCTCCGACAGCATCATCGCGTAGGCCGCCACCTGAAACGTCTCCGGGTCACGCGCTTCGCGTTCGCCCTCGCTATTGCGACGCGCGGAACCTTTTTTGTAATCCACGATCTGCGCGCCGTCCGCGCCGCCCTCCACCAAATCCACCACGCCCACCAGTCCCAACGTCTCACTCTCCAGCCGCAGGCTCCGCAGCTTCGCGCCTTCGGGCAGATTCTCCGCCAGCGCCTTTTGCTTCTCGTCCTCCAAGCGCGACGGCGCATCCACCTTCCGATGCGTCATCGAACCCGCCACCGTGTCCGCGCTCTCCTGGAAAATGTTCTCGACCCACTGGAAGTAAAAGAGGCGCGGACAATAAACGAAGTTGTTCAGCCGCCGCACTGGCATGATGGGCTGCGGTTCCATTCCACCCTGCGTTTGTAATCCGGCGTCGCTCATAGCATGTATCTTTCACCCTCGCCCCATCGGATGGGGAGAGGGATGGGGTGAGGGGCAGGCTTGCTCCAACCTGGGTCGCGCTCTACTCTCGCGCACATGAAACTGCGCCTCGTCGTGGAACGTGATCCGAAAACCAAGCGTTGGTCGGCCTTCTTCCCCGAACTCCCCGGCTGCGCCACGGCGGGCGACACCGAGGCGGAAGCCATCGCCAATGCGAAGGAAGCCTTGGACTTGTGGTTCGAGCCGTCGCCGGTGGTGCTGTCCAAGGGATCGAAGGTTCTCGAAGTCGCGCTGGTGTGAGTGTCCGTTTTCCAGTCTGCACCGCGAACGACGTGGTGCGTGTCCTCCGCCGGCACGGCTTCGACATGATCAGCCAGAAAGGCAGCCACCAGAAATGGCGTCACGCCAATGGCCGGCAGGTGATCGTGGCCATGCACGGACGCAAACCCATCCCCATCGGCACCCTCAAAAGCATCGTCGAGGGCAGCGGCCTGAGCGCGGATGATTTTCGGTGAGCCGCAATCTGGTTGCGGCTGAAATCCATCCTGCGGCTGTGGGCCAAGATTGCTCATACATCACGCAACATTGTCCTCGCTGTCGTGTTTCCACTTCTGAATCCGGGCGCGGTTGATTTCTTCCACGCGCTGCCAGTCCTTACCAACGTGTCGGTCGTTGCCTTTGATGGTGCCCCAGATGCCGCGCCCGCTGGCGAAACTGTTTCCCCCGGCAATCTCCGTGTGGTCGTATTCCGCAACCGCGCCGAGGTCGGCGAAGAAATTTAGATGGGCATCCGCCAGCAGCTTCTTGCGTTCGCTTTCCTTGAGCACTTCAACCTTCACGGTCTTTTCTCCCCAGCGCGCTTTCTCCCGCTTGTTGTCAGCGCGAACTACGAAAGTTTCTCCCTCACGTTTCGCGCGGATACGCAGATGAATGTCACCCGTCTCGGGCGAGGCGATGGCGCGAAGGCCAAGATTGATGGCTGCATTGATGTCCGCTTGGGCCACCACCGGGCGACAGGAGCCGACTTGTTTGTAGCCGAACACGCGTTCCGTTTTGCCAGTCTTGCGGTTCTTCCGGTCGAACCATTCCATCTTTGAGGCCGGGATGAAAATTGGTCCACCTGCCGTCGGTGCGAGCAAGGTGCGCCATTTCGGACGAGTGGGATTAGCTTTCCGAATGTCGGCGTTCATCCCTTCCAGTTCAGCAAAGAGTGATTGTACCCGCTGGCTCTCGGCTCGTTCATCCTTGCTCAATTTTTTCTCACGCACTGGATCAGCGAGCCGATCCAGATGCTTCTTCCAGCGGAATTCTTTCGCACTCTCCGGCGTGAGTTCCACGGCGCGAAAGCCGGCGACTCCCGTTAGCGAACAGAAGCGAGATGAATAAGCGGCGGGCGTTTCCAACACGCGCAGCCCGTACGGTTCGCAGAGTTGCTTGAGCTTGCCGAGAATGGCGCGATGGCTCCACTTCATCAGTTTGGAGTTTTCTCCACGGCTGCGGCCTTGGGAGGCGAGGTAACGATCCAAGTTTTCCAGCACGAGGAAATCCACCGGCTCACGTTCGGGGATGCGCTCGTATTCGCCGTGGATGTCGCGAGCGAGGCGGGCCGCATCGTCTTCGCCGTGAGCGCGGAGCCGCACGCCGAGAGCCTGGGCGAGAATCAAGTGCGCGGTCTGGTTCACGCGCTGTTCTTTCAGCGCGTCGAGGCGGTCGAGCAATTCGGGACACGGATCGGGAAGTTCGATGCCGCGCTTGCTGCGTCCGAGATTGGCAGGCTGGCCGGGTTCCTGGCGCAACGCCCGATTCAGCGACTGGCAACGCTGGCGCAGAGATTCAAGCTGCTCAATGCGCTCCATCGAAAGCCCGCGCTGTCCGGCGAGAAGTTTTTTCCGGTCGTCGCTGCCGTGCGTGGTCTGACGGAGCAGGTGATTCTTCCCATCGTCGCGCAGCACCCATTCCCACTGCCGCCCGCGCAATGGCTGGATGCGGTCAGCGATGCGGATGAGTTCGCGTTCGATGATGATGCGCTCGGATTCAATTTCCCTTCTGATGCGAACGGCGATTGCGTCCCAAGCCTGTTTTTCCACCAAGGTTTTTGCTTCATCCAGCCACCGGCCGCGCTCCGGCAACTCCTGCCCCTGATCCTTCTCCTCTTTCAACTTCTCGGCAGCCCGCATTGTGATGGCCTCGGCAATCTGCTCCTGAATGCGCGTCCGGCGCTTGTCGGAGGCTTCGTGTTTCTTGTCATTCTTCTCCTTGTGCGCGACACAACTCCAGCTTTGCAGCCGCGCCAGACGCGACTGCGCACGGCGCAACGCGTAGAGCAGTTGGTCATTTGATTCTGGGAACGAGTAACGATGTTCGTCAGTGCCGAGAAGTTTGTCCGGCTGAAAGCCCAACGCTTCGCAAATGGCACACGTCTCCTGCCATTCACCCGCCGCGAGATTCCGTCCGCGTTCGCCGGAAAATTCTTCCTGCCATTTGCCGTCACGCATCACCAGCGCGTCCTCGCCCGGCAGACGCAGCATTCCCGTGGCGCGCACGGTCGCCCACCATGTCTTGCCGTCGGCGACGCCGAGTTTGCGGCTTTGTTCTTTCGGTGCTTTGCCAACAGTGGCTTCGAGCAGGGCAAATGCACCCGCGTCGCGCTGGCCGAGATCGACCGAGAGGCAACTGAACGGCTCGGCACCTTTCCACCAAGGAGAAGGCGGAGCTTTCTTGCGTTCTTTCGTTTCATCGATCCACGTCTTTACCCAGCGGAGCCAGTAAGATTCATCCTGCGTACCGCCAAATTGCTGCCATTCCCAACGCGCCTTTTTCTTGAGTTGCTCGGCTATACTTTCGCCGTCGAGCGTGAGCGGGAAGTTGAGCAGGATGCGCTTCTCTCCGTTGGTTCCGATTTCCGGCATCAATGCAACTGCCGCACACTCGGCAAAAGTGGCTTCACGAACCTTGCCTTTCTCCGTTTTCGTCAGCCCGGTTTTCAATCCGAGCGCGGTCATCATCGCCTGCTGCCAGGCGGAATCCGCCCCGCTCGCATTGTTGAGTTGGTCGCGTAAGAGGCGCGGGGCGGTGAAGTGCATGAGCACGTCCCGCCTCTGCCATCGACCTTCGGCATCCTTGACCGCGATCTCGGCCTCTATCGTTTGCTTGTCGTGACTCAGCCGCCCCTTCTTATCCAAGGCCGAAACGTCAGAGAAATAGAACTGCCGCCGTGAGTATTCAGGGTCAGCGGGCGTGAGGCGGATGGGGCCACTCAGCCGTTCAATGTCGGAGAGCAGTTCTCGTTCGTCGGTCAACGCTTGGAGCGGATCTGTGGCGAACTTTGTATCGTCCGGCAGCCGCGCCGTCTTGCGCCACTCACTCAATTGCTCAGTCGTCGGCTCACGCCAAATCAGCCAGTTCTTCTCCTCCACCATCGCGTCGAAAATGGCCGGGCTGCCCATTGTTTGCGCGTTCTCCTTTTTGTAGTCGGTGAGCAAATTCCGAAGCTTCTTGTGTGTGGCTTCGTTGTATCGGGCATCTTCTCCAAGCGCATCATTCCACTTCTTCCGTAGATCGCGAAATCCGCGAATGGTGCGTTGTTGTAGCCCATGTTCAACCTCCTCGCCTCCATTCATGGAGTCTTCCATCGCGAGGTCGGAGCGTAACAATTCTTCAAGCCGTTTGATGCGAGGATCGCCGACAAGAATCGGTGCGGGTTGGGTTTCTTCACCTTCCGCATTGGTCTTCCACGCCTTGCTTGCGGGCGTGGCTTTATTCAGATCGAAGTTCACCGAGGCGCTGCCATCGAGATTGTTCTCGCGGAGGAGCGTGCATTGCCGCTGATACTCTAACTGCTCGATCAGTTCTGATTGCTGTTCATCGCGCTCCTCCTTCTTGGATTCAATCTGATGCAAAGCTTTTAGTGCTTCTTTGAACGCCAGAACATCAAAGAGAAGCCACCGAGGGGTGGGAGTGTCGCCGCCACTCCAAGTTTTCAACGAGGAGAATGCCCGGAAGATGTATCCACGTTGGCCACGGGCCAATTCAATCGCATCTCCACCGAGCCGTGTGAACCGAACTGCGGGTGGTTCAGAATCCGCCTTCTTTCGCTTGGTCGAGGTTTTTGGTTTGGCCGGTGGAAAAGAGACTTTGAGAAGTTCGGCTGTAAAAGTGCATGGGAATGTTTTGAACAAGATGGCCGCTTCAAGGCGGTCTGCGATGCTTCGGCTATTCCTCGGCAGGATGGGCAATGTGTCCGGCTGTGCTGCGCGAATGTGGTTCGCTATTTCGGCCAAGTTCGCGTCGGCTTCGCTCCGAGAAGTTAGGAATGCCAACATCCTGCCGCCCATTTCCGTTTCGGCTTTCTCTCCAAATGCCTGCCGGAAATGTGCCACTGCTTTCAGCAATCGTCCGCGTGCTTCTTCACCGACGAATGGTTTTGCGTTCTTCGTTTCGGTCACGACCCATCCGAGCCGCAGTTGTTCGGCGAACATCTTGAACTCAGCCTCGGTCTGGAGTGTATGAAACTCGGACTGCAACCGTGCCTCACCGGCGACACGAAGGTCTTTGGCAACATCGAAAGGGAAGCCGCCCGTGTAGGTGGAATTGCAGAATCGGTCGAACATCCATCGGCCTTGTGTCTTGATCGGGTTGTCGCCCTCGCACATGAAAAGCAGTTCTTCGAGCGCCAGGTTGCGCAAATCCGCGCTCACGTCGCTACCCGCCAGTACGGCGGCGAAGCAGTCCTTCGGCGTCGCGTCCGTCTTGCCGGGACAGAGATAAGGCACCACGGAATCGCGCAGGCCACGTCGCCTCGCCCCGCGCCGCGTGAACGGACGCCAGATCATTAACTCGTCATCGCCGCCCTCGTCATTCTTCGCGTCGAGCTTTTCGCGGATGTCATAGACATCGTTGCCCTTCGCCGCCAGCGCCAGCAGACAAACGAGGTAATAATTCACCGCATCCTGAAACAGCGCGTGATGATCCCACAGCGCGGATAAGCCATCCCAATCCTGCGGCGGTTCGAAGGGATGGCCTTTGGCGTTGAGGAGTTCTGCCTTGCTGACTTTGCCTTGGTAGATGCGGTTCATCGGGAGTGGAGAGTTGATGGTTGGTTGTTGAGAGTTTCTTTCGCGTGGTCAGCGTGGTTCGCGGTGAATCGAATTCGACACCTCACCTCGGTCCTCTCCCCGTTCGAGGCGGAGAGGATGGTCAGCCAATGCCAAGAGCCGATGGAGCCGAGACCTAAGTCGAAGGCCCAGATGTGTGAGTTATCTTTGCTCATGAATGTTCCGTTCACGTTTTTTTCCCCGCAGGAATTTGGTTTGCTAGCTTCCGCAGGTTGCCGAGGGAGGGCAGGGGAAGCAAGCCAAAGCATGTTGGCGCGGGCGAAGTGTCCAGGCCGGAAAGATTGCCGCCGAAATGCCTAGGGTCGGGGGCGCAAAAGGAGCGATGCTCGGCGCATGAACGCCAGCGAAACCTACTCTTGTCTCCGTGACCTCCAAGTCGTCCCTACCGCTCCGCGCATCACCGCCGAACAAATTTCGGAACTCGTGAAGCGCAAGCTCATCCTGCGCGTGGAGAAGACGGGCCACATCGTCCTGACCCTGCTCGGCGTGCACACCAAGAACGGCCAGTGCTGATTCTCTCGCGCGCCGCCGTTCCGCAAGGCGGCTGTTTTTTCCCCCGCGTTTCGGTCGGGTGACATTGGCCCAGCTCGTTGCCGCCGGACCACCGGACCACCGGCCCAACCGGGCAGGGAATGGCCCCGAAGTTAATCTCCATTTTCCTGCGCCCCATTCGGGGCGGATTCCGCCCTCGCTCCGGCACGGCGGGCGTCCTCCATTCCCGCGTCTCGCATGGAAGAGTCCTTTCACCCAGGCCCGGCCGGACGCCGGCCAAAGAATCCTGAAGCTCCCGGCTTGTCACCACTACTGGTGACTGGCGGGGTCGGGGAATTACGGTAGCGTGTGGGTGTTGTTGCTGCGCTTTAGTTCTCAGAGTGCAGCGTGTGTGTGAAAAGGCCGGACCTGTTGTCCGGCCTTTCTCTTTTTCTTCACGGACGTTTTTCCCTTTTGTCGGACGGGGTGCGGGCCTGCACTCCCTGGTCTGGGCGCAGGGTGTGGTTGGCGGAGTGCGGGTTTTTAACCCGCAGCCAGGTCCGCTCGCACGCGGGGGTAAGAACTGGCGGATACGGTTCTCTCTTTCACGCGGCTGCGGGCTGGAAAGCCCGCGCTCCGTCGCTTTTGTAAATGAGAACCCGGCCGTGGCGTCCGCTCGTGGGTCAGTTTGAATTTGGAACTCGAGAGCTCAGAAAGAGACGAAGGTGAAATCATGCTGTTCCTGAGCTCCTGAGTTCCAAATTTATGCTCTTTCTGGGCGAGGGCTGAAACTGACCCACGACCTAGCGTCCGCTTCGATTAACATAATTTTGTCGCCCAACCGTTACAGGCAACACGCGAGAGCATCCGCCGATTCTGACCATTCGCTTGCTTTGAAAAACGGGTTGTGATTTAACAATGCCACTCACGAGTGACCCAGACCCAGCATTGGCGTGCCGTCTCTGTGTTTCTCTACCCAAACAAACAGCGTGTTAAGAAGTGCGTCTATGCTCGCTCGGCATTGGTTGCGGACATCCCTGTCCGTTTCCTGCGTACGCACATTTCTGAACTCATCCCTTAAGTCTATGCAAACCATCCGTCTCCTTGCCCTGTTGCTGGCCCTCGTCAGCGTGTCCCGCGCGGCGCTGCCCACCATTGACACTCCACCGGCCAGTGCCACGAACTGTCCCGGCACCACCGCAACTTTCACCGTCGCCGCGTCGAGTGATTCCTCCACGAACTACCAATGGTATTTCAACGAGACGAACGTGCTCGTGGACGCGACCAACACCGCCCACGTCATCGCCAGCGTCTCAGCGCTCGATGCCGGCACGTACTCCGTCGTGGTCACAAACAACGACGGCGCGGTCACGAGTATTCTCGCCGTGCTGGTCGTGAACGATCCGACCACGGCCAGCGCGCTCGCCAACGCGACGGTGTGTTCGGGCGCGAACGCCAGCTTCAGCACCACGGCGGGCGGCACTGGGCCGTTCGCGTACGTGTGGCGCAAGGATGGCGGCGCGGCGCTCGGCTCGACCAGCAACTCTCTGGATCTCGTGGGCGTGCTCGCGGGAGACGCGGGCGTTTATTCCGTAGAAGTAAGCGGCGCGTGCAACAGCGTGACGAACAGCGCGACGCTGACGGTGAACGCCCTGACGCTCGCGACTGGTCCCGCCAACACCAATCGCTGCGCCGGCACGTCCGTGACTCTTTCCACCGCCGCTTCCGGCACCGGGCCGTTCACCTATCAATGGTCCAAGACCGGCACCGGCGACATTCTTAACGCCACGAACGCCAGCCACACCATCGCCAGCGTGGTCGGCGGCGACGCGGGTGAATACTGCGTGCGCGTGACCGGCGCGTGCAACTCGGTGACGAATTGCGCCACGCTCACCGTGAATCCGCTCCCGCTCGTGACCGTGAACTCCGCCACCATCTGCCCGGCGGGCGCGGCCATTCTCACGGCCACGCACAACGCGGCCAGTGCGACGTTCCTCTGGAGCCCCGGCGGCCAGACCACCGAGAGCGTGACCAATGCGCCCGGCTCGACCACGGTTTATACGGTCACGGTCACGGATGGCGTGACGCTCTGCTCCGGCCAGGGTTCCGGCACCATCACGGTCAACACGCTCACCGCCATTTCTTCGAGCATCGGCAACAACACGAACTGCCCCTCGACGCCGCGCACCTTCACCGCCACGGCCACGGGTACCGGGCCGTTCAGCTACGTCTGGCGTCGCAACGGCACGCTGGTGCAAGGCCCGGACGGTAACAATGTTTTCAACCTCGCTTCGGTCACGGTCGGTGACGCCGGCACCTACAGCGTGGAAGTGACGGGCACGTGCAACTCGGCGACGAACAGCGGAACCTTGGTGGTCATCAGTGCTCCGTCCATCACCGCGCAGCCGGCCAGCGCCACGACGCCGATGGGCAACGGCATGAGCTTCAGTGTCACCGCCTCCACCATCAACAACGCGCTCGCCCCGTTGAGCTATCAATGGCGGACGAACGGCGTGGATGTGACCGGCGCGACCACGACCAGTCTGGCGATCTCCAACCTGACCCTGGCGCAAAACGGCCTGCTGATCAGTGTGGCGGTGACGACTTGCGGCGGCACGACGCTGAGTTCCGCTGCCGCCCTCACGGTTTCGCCGATCAACGGCATCAGCTTCGACTTCAACACGCCGGGGCAGTTCACGAATGCGCCGTACAACTTGTTCGGCAACGAGTGGCAGAACAACGTGATCGTCGGCAATCCGCCCTTCGGCCCGATCATTCCGCATGAATCGCCGACCGGCGGCGTGGGCGTGGCCACGGGCAGCGGCGCGCTCGACCTCATGGTCAACCGCGGTGAAGACCAAAGCTCGACCTACCTCCCCTCGACCTTCGACTTCTCGCTCCATGGCAAGTCCATCACCCTGTCCATGATGACGAAGATCAAGTTCCCGCAGACGCCGAACCTCGGGCGCGCGCTGCACATCGGCCTGATCAACACGAACGTGATCGGCAACACCATGCAGGGCATCAACGCCAATGCCGGTCTGGGCTTCATCAGCGTCATTCTCGAAAACACCCGCACGAACGCGGGCGAGCTTTCTTACCAGCTCCGCACGCAGGTCAAGCCGATCAACGGCACGGCGACGGCGGAAGTCATCCCGGTGAACACTCCCACCAACGTCTTCACCACCAACATCTGGTACAAAATGGTGGTCAAGTTCACGAACATCAAAAACACCACGGCCAACAGCTTCACCGTGGATGCGAGCATCCAGGACTGGGGCACGAACGGCCTGGTTCCCGGTGCCGTTGCGCTCGCCTATTCCGGCACGCAGACGAACCTCGACCTCGTCAACCATCCCCGGCTGCTGCTCTCCATCCGCGGCTTTGAAAATCGCGGCCTCAATTACTGGGATGACATTTATGTGACCACGGCTACCGGCCCCATCGCCTTCGTGCAAGGCATCGGCAACGCGAGCGTGACCCAAGGCAAGACGGCGACCTTCCGCGCGCTCGTGGATGGCGACGGCCCCTACACCTATCAATGGTTCAAGAACGGCACGGCCATCGCCGGCGCGGGCAACATCAAGTATCAGACGCCCCAGTTGCTGACCTCGGACCATGGCGCGGAATTCTCCGTGACCGTGACCAGCACGAACAACTCGGTGTCCAGCACCGGCATTGTCTCGGTGGTTTCGGATGCTCTCGACGTGCTCTCGGCGGGCAGCGTGGACGGCACCACGGTGGGCCTGCGCTTCGACCAGCCGGTGAACAGAGCCTCGGCGGAGACGGCGGCGAACTACACTATCAACGGCGTGCCGGCTTTGGCGGCCCGCCTGCGCATCTTTGATCCGCTCAACCCGATGCAGCAGTTGCGCACGAACGCCACGGAAGTGGTGCTCATTCCGGCGTCGCCGGTCTCCGGCTCGTTCACCGTGGCGGTGTCCAGCGTGACCTCGATTTCCGGCACGCCCCTGAGCGTGAACAACACGGCCATCGGCGTGCCGCTCGGCCTGATCAATCTGGACGTGGACCAGAACGTGAGCCGCTTCAGCCGTGGTGAAGTCAACGCGGCGCAGCAAGGCACGCTGCCCGGCGAGAGCTACAGCTTCGCGCCCGGCCAGGCGGAACTCGTCTCCGGCGGCAACGACATCTTCGGCAACTTCGACGGGTTCCGCTTTGTCTATAAGCAGATCACCGGCGACTTCGATCTCAAGACGCGC
>JANNGC010000836.1:0-1775 GCA_031380445.1 Pedosphaera sp. | reverse complement strand
GGCTACGCCGTTCGACTGCCGCGCGAATGGGACGAGCTTTCACCTGCAACTTTCAACCTGCAACCTGCAACCAAGTTCCGCATGAGGCTCAAGGATCAATCACTCGTCATCATCGGCGGCACCACGGGGCTGGGGTTGTCGGCGGCGCGGGCGTTTGCGCGCGAGGGCGCGCGGGTCGTGGTCGTGGGGCGGAACGCGGAGAGTGTCGAGGCCGCGCGCCAAGAACTGGGGCCGCAAGCCCGCACGCTCGTCGGCGACGCATGCGATCCAGCCACGGCTTTAATGGCGATTGAAATGGCGCGGCGCGAGTTCGGTGCGTTCCACGGCCTCTATCACGTCGCGGGCGGCAGTGGACGCAAGCACGGCGACGGGCCGTTGCACGAAATCACCGACGAAGGCTGGAACTACACGCTGAACGAAAATCTTACGTCGCTCTTTTACTCGAACCGCGCGGCGGCGCAGCAGTTTCTCAAGCAAGGCGGTGGCGGCACGGTGTTGAACATGGGTTCGGTGCTGGGCTTCTCCCCGTCACCGAAGTTTTTCGCCACGCACGCTTACGCCACAGCGAAGGCCGCGATCATCGGACTGACCACTGCCGCTGCCGCGCATTACGCGCCGCAGAACATCCGCTTCAACGTCCTCGCGCCCGCGCTGGTCGCCACGCCGATGTCACAGCGCGCGCAAGGCGACGAGGCGATTCTGAATTTCATCAAGTCCAAGCAGCCGCTCGACGGCGGGCGCATCGGCCAGCCGGAAGATTTGGACTCCGCCGCTGTGTTTTTCATGAGCGACGAATCGAAATTCGTCACCGGCCAGGTGCTGGCCGTGGACGGCGGCTGGTCGGTGAGTGAAGGGAACCGATGACGGTTTACTTCGACTACAACGCCACGACTCCGCTCGACCCCGCCGTACGCGAGGAGATGCTGCCGTATCTCGGCGAGGTCTTCGGCAATCCGTCGAGCGTGCATCACGTCGGGCGGCACGCGCGGGCGCTGCTGGATGAGGCGCACGACCGCGTGGCCACGGTGTGGAAGTGCAAGCCGAGCGAAGTCGTGTTCACCAGCGGCGGCACCGAGTCGAGCAACCTGGCCATCTTCGGCACAGCGCGGCTGCTGCGCGAGAAGGGCCGGCACATCATCACCAGCAGCGTGGAGCATCATGCGGTGCTGCATCCGTGCGAGTATTTGCGGAAGAAGGAGGGCTTCGAGATCACGTATCTGCCGGTGGATGTCGACGGGCGCGTCAGCGTCGAATCCGTGCGCGCGGCGTTGCGCCCGGACACGGTGCTGGTCTCGGTGATGTCGGCGAACAACGAAATCGGCACGCTCCAGCCGGTGGCGGAGATTGGTGCGCTGTGTCGTGCGCGTGGCGTGCTGTTCCACACGGATGCGGTGCAGACCTTCGGCAAGGAGTCGTTCACCGGCATCGAACAGTTCAACGCGGATCTCGTCTCGGTGTGCGCGCACAAGTTTCACGGGCCGAAGGGCGCGGGTGCGCTCTACATCCGCTCGCCGCTGCATCCTGACCCGATTATTTTCGGCGGCGGCCATGAGAACGAACGCCGCGCGGGGACGGAGAATCTTCCGGCGATCATCGGCTTCGCGGCGGCGACGGAACGGTTTGTGCGAACGCCGGTTTTTTCGTCGAACACTTTGAATCCGCTTTCGTCCCGTCTGGTGGCGCTCGCGGATTCCTTGCCGTCGCTCGGCGTCGAGTTTCGCGGTTCGCGCTCGGAGCGTCTCGCCAACACCGTGGCGTTCACCGTCATGGGCGTG
>JANNGC010000833.1:0-10644 GCA_031380445.1 Pedosphaera sp. | reverse complement strand
CAAGGCGCGCTCGCAATACGCCGCGCTCATCAACGCCGAGTCGCCGGACGACATCATCTTCACCTCGGACGGCACGGAGTCGTCGAACCTCGCCATCAAGGGCGTGGCTTACGCGAACCAGCGCAAGGGCATGCACCTCGTGGTGAGCGAGACGGAGCATCCGGCGGTGATGAACTCCATCGAATTTCTGGAGAAGCAGGGCTTCACTTGCACGCGCGTGAAGGTGGACAAGGAAGGCGTCATCAATCCCGAGGACGTGCGCGCGGCGCTCACCGACAAGACGACGCTCATCGCGGTGCATCATGTGAACCACGACATCGGGACCATCGCGCCGATTCGCGAGATTGGAAAAATCGCCGGCGAGCGCGGCATCGCCTTCTACGTCGATGCCGAGGCGAGCGCGGGCTGGCTGCCGATTGATGTGCAGGCGATGGGTGTGAATCTGTTGTCGTTCTCGCCGCATCGTTTCTACGGGCCGAAGGGCGTGGGCGTGCTCTATCGCAATCGCAAGGCGCGGCTCGTGAGCATCATTCACGGTGGCGTGCAGGAAGGCGGACGGCGCGCGGGCACCGAGAACGTCCCGGCCATTGTCGGCGGCGGACTCGCGGCGGAAATCGCGCTGCGCGAAATGGCGGAGCGCATGGCGCACACGGCGAAGTTGCAGAAGCGGCTCTACGAAGGGCTGAAGTCCAAGATCACCTACATCAAGTTCAACGGCCCGGAGCCGGGACCGAGGCGTGTCTCCACGAACCTGAACATCAGCACCGAGTTCATCGAAGGCGAAGGCCAGTTGCTGCTCTGCGACATGAACGGCATCGCCGTGGCGAGCGGTTCAAGCTGCGTGAGCAAGTCGCTGAAAATTTCCCACGTCCTCGCCGCCATCGGCCTCGATCACGCGCTGGCCCAGGGCAACATCATCATCTCGCTCGGCCAAGACAACACCGAGGAAGACATGGATTACGTCGTCGAGACCTTCGGCAAGATCGTGGACAAGCTCCGCAACATGTCGCCCATGTGGGACGAGTTCCAACGCGGCATCATCGACTCTTGCATCACACCGACGGGCCGTGGCAAATCCTTCAGCGAGCACGCGGCAGCGGTGTCGGGCAAGGCGGCGCATTGATCGGTTGCTACAACTCAGTTCACAATTTCCCACCACATGATTTCAGAACAGCAAATCACTGACGCACTCAAAGCCGTCAAATACCCCGGCTACTCACGCGACATCGTGTCGTTCGGGATCGTCAAGCACATCGCGGCCAACAACGGCGCGGTTAGCGTTACGATTCAACTGACGGCGCCGAACAACGAAGCGGCGGCGAAAATCAAAGCCGATGCGGAAGCCGTGTTGCGCGGATTGGCCGGCGTGCAGATGGTCTCTGTGCAAGTCAATCAGCCGGCGGCCCCGGTGGGCGGGCAACCTCCCGGCGGGATGGCGACGCCGAACAAGCTTCCGAACATTAAACGCATCGTCGCCATTGCCAGCGGCAAGGGCGGCGTGGGCAAATCGACCTGTTCCGTCAATCTCGCCTGCGCGCTCCAACAACTCGGCGAACGCGTGGGTCTGCTCGATTGCGACATCTACGGCCCCAGCATTCCGCTGATGATGGGCATCAACAAGCGCCCCACGATCAGCGCGGACGAGAAGCTGGTTCCGCCGCAAAATTTCGGCGTGAAGCTGATGAGCATGGGCTTCCTGCTCGATGGCGATCAGCCCGTCATCTGGCGCGGGCCGATGATCATGAAGACCATCCAGCAGTTCATCCACTCGGTGGACTGGGGTGATCTCGATTACCTGCTCGTCGATCTCCCGCCTGGCACCGGCGACGCGCAGCTTTCCCTCTGCCAGACCGTGCCGCTCGACGGCGGCGTGATCATCACGACGCCGCAGGAAGCGTCGCTCGGTGTGGTGCGCAAAGGCATCGGCATGTTCAACAAGGTGAACGTGCCCATCCTCGGCCTCGTGGAGAACATGAGCTACTACATCACGCCGACCGGCGACCGCATCGAACTATTCGGCCACGGTGGCGGCAAAGCGGAAGCCGCGCGGCAGAACGCGCCGTTCCTCGGCGAAGTGCCCATCTACATTCAGATCCGCGAAGGCGGCGACGCGGGCCAGCCTGTAGTCGTGACCAGCCCTGACTCCGCGCCGGGCCGCGCGTTCCTCGACATTGCGATCAAGGTCCGTACGCAGTTGATGAAGTAAAATGGCGGGCTGATGCGTGGGAGCGCGGCGTTCACGCCGCTTCAACACTCGCCGGGGTGAGGTTGTTGGAACTTATGAAACCTTTGTACATGCGCGGCCTGAAGCGGCCTGAAGGCCGCGCTCCGTGATTGTTGCCGCCCATCACATCCAGTTCTCTTCCGTTCGTTGACACTTCTTCGCGCGCACCTTTACGGTGCGCGCCTTGGAATTGCGCGGCAAAAAACTCGGCGTCCTCATCGCCTGCCCGCCGGATCAGCCCGGTTTTCGCCACGGCGTACGCGTCGCAGCGGCGGCGATGCAGCGCGGCGTGAACGTCTATCTCTACTGCATTGATGAGGCGGTTCTGGGCGTGGCCGATCCTGAATTGCAGAAGCTCAAGGCCACTGGCCTGAACCTCTACGCCTGCGCTTACGGCGCGCACCAGCGCCATCTTCCGCTCACGGATCACGCGACGTTCGCCGGACTGACCGTGGTGAACGACCTCATCGTCAGCACGGATCGGTTCGTGAGTTTCAACTGATGAAACCCTCCGCGCTTATCATCATCACGGGCGATCCGCGCAGCAGCGCGAAGCCCGCCGAGGCCGTGCGCATCGCGGCGGGTGTCGGCACTTGGAAGAAGGCGGACATCACCGTCTATCTGCGCGGGCCGGCGGTGCTGGCCTTGAGTGAATACGTGGATGAGTTGATTGATGAGGACAACTACTCGCGCTACTTCCCCATCGTCGGTGAATTTGGCCGTCCGATTTACGTGCAACGCGGTGCGCCGCTGCTCGGCGAGATCGGCGAGTCACCGCTGAAGTTCGAGGAGATTGATGACGCGCAACTCGCGCAACTCGCCGCTGCGTCCAACTACGTTCTCAGATTCTAAATGCGCACCATCCTCCACATTCTCACGCGACCGGAAGACGAACTGTCCCGCCCGGTGATCGTCGGACAACGCGCGCTGCCGGACATCACGGTGGAAGTGGCCGACCTCACCGTGGCCGTGCCGGACTACGACGCAGCGGTGGAAAAGATTTTCACCGCAGACTCGGTGGAAGTCTGGTGAGCTTGTGCGGAATCACTTCTCCGCCAGCAGCTTCTCCACCTTGGCGACGAGGCCGCTGCCCGCGTTGAGTTCGCGCAAGTTCCCCTTTTTGTCCACGAGCCAGACGGTGGGGATGCTGCTGATCTCGAACTTCGCGCCGAGTTTGTTTTCCCAGCCGAGACCGTCGAAGTATTGCGGCCAGGTCATCTTTTCTTCGGCGATGAATTTCGTGAGGTCGCTCTTCTCCTTGTCGAAGCTGATGGCGATGATCTCGAAACCTTTTGCGCGATACTTGGCATAAGTTTCCTTCACTTCCGGCAGCGCCGCGCGGCACGGACCGCACCACGTCGCCCAGAAATCCACGAGCACGACCTTGCCGGCGTAATCTTTCAGGCTCACCGGCTTGCCATTCACGTCGGTGAAACTGAGGTCGAGCGGCTTGCCCACGCGATCCAGTTTCCGCAACTGCGCCAGCGCGGATTCCTTCGTCTCGTCGGACGCCTTTTTCGCGACCTCTTCCCAAATGACTCGGGCTTTGGCGAGATCCCCTGCGTCGAGATGCCCCTGCGCGATCATGGTGAACAGCTCGAAGACCTCGTCGCGCTTCGGAAAGTCCGACTGCAAATCGCGCGTCGCCTTCTCCGCCTTGGCGAGCGCGGCGGCGGGCTTTGCCGCGTCAGCCTCCGAGAGCGTGCGGAGAATGCGCTGCGTCCGCAGATCAAACTTCTCCGCCTCCGGCACGGTCGGATCGCTCAGGCGCTTCTCCTGCAAGCCCTCGAAGCGCGCGTTCAGATTCGTCTGGCCGAGTTGGACGGCCGCGCCGAGCAGTTCCACCTCGCGGCGGCGCGCGTCGCTGGCTTTCGCGTGCGCGGGATACTTCGTGTAGAAATTTTTCATCAGGTCGGCGGCGGCGGCGGCGAGCACGCCGTTCTTTTTTTCCCACGCCTCGACTTCCGACTGGCTCGGCTCCTTCGTGCGCCACTCGGCGGGTGGCGGCGGCGGGCGCAAGGCTTTCACGGCCTCCTGCCACGCGGTGTCAGCGGCCTCATCCTTCTTCGGCTCGTTGTCCGCCGCCCACGACAGGGCGAGCACACAGGCCACGGCCACCACGGCCACACGTTTGAACAGGTTTGTTTTCATCAATTTTCTTTTGCCACTCAGGCGGTTCGGATTTTTTCCAGACGCCACTGTTGGAAGCGCGGATTCAATGGGGAAGAAAAATCTCCCTCGCGCACTTCGGCTCCTCCGGCTTGGTCGGACGGCGCGGCGGAACCTGACACTGAGACTGCTTCGCCGCCTTTTTGTTCGATTCGCATGACGGCCCGCGCGAATTCCATCAGTACCGCGCACGGCTCCAGGCAGGCGAGTTCGGATTTTTCCGCCACGCTTTCGGACGGCAGACCTTCCACCGCCCACAACCGCCGCTTCAGACAAAAATTCCGGTGACAGCCCGCGCGCGCGACTTGCGCGACCTGTGCTTCGTCGAGCATCGCCGTGATGCGATACATGCCGGTCTGCCGCGCGGTGAAGGCGCGATAGCTGACGGCGGGCGGCGGCACCTGCTGTGCCGCGAACCAGTCCGCCACGCCGCCGGGGTAGAGATGCCGCAGCGCTGCGTCGAGTTCCGCCGCGTCCCGCGCCACGCACTGCCAGCCGCGCCGCAAGCTGGGCGCGCTCTTGAGCGGGCGGAAGGCTTTGCTCTCGGTGAATTGCGCGAGATCACGCAACTCATGCACGGCCAGCGCGCGCAAATTTTCCACGCCGCGATCCGCTTCGTGCTGCAAAACAAATTCCGCCGCGCGTCGTCGCAGCCACACCTGGCCGAAGACCAGCTCCGGCGCGACCTGCGCGACGAAGGCTTCCAGCGCCGGATTACGAACCACAGAAATCATCGCGCGCGAACGTAAAGGAGCGGATGAATTTGGGAAGATGATTTCCCGGCCAGCACGGAGCGCGGACCGCCGAGTCCGCGCGATCCTCCTCTGGTCCAACATTTCCCTGCGCCCAGCTTATGAACACGCGGACTCAGCGGTCCGCGCTCCGTCACACCGGGGTCAAGCCGCCTCCGCCGCCTGCCGCTGAACAGGGAGCCGATACATGCTTATGAAATTCATCGTCCCGGGCCTTGCGCTCCTGACCTTCGCCACCGCTTCGTTCGCGGCGACCTCCCCAGCGTTCGACAAAGTTCAGCTCCTAGGCGGCAAAGTCCTGACTTGGCCCGGCGCGAAAGAACTGCTCGCGCCGAATGAAGCCACGCTGCCCTTCGAGGTCGTCGTGAAAACCAACGGCACCTTCACCGTGCAAGGCGGGAAATTGCGCGCGCTGCGCGAAGGCGAATCCATCACCAAAGAAGGCACGCTGAACAAGCCCGATGGCACCGTCCAGCCCGTCGTCAACCACGTCACGCTCACGCGCGGCCAAGTGGTGCTCGTGCAGGACGGCGAGGCCGGGCCCGCCCGCGAGCCGGTGAAGATCAGCGACGGCACCATCGTTTATCCCGACGGCAAAGTCGCTCCGGCCACTGGCTCGCCGCGCCGCCTGCTCGATGGCGAAGTCTTTCAACTCCAAGGCGGCGCACTGCCCGCTCGCGACACCGTCACGCTCCAGGGCGGCACCGTGAAAGTGCAGAAGGACGGTTCGCTCCTGACCGTGGCCACCGGCCGCAGCATCATGATGAACGACGGCACGAAAGTTTTCGGCGACGGAAAATTCACCCGCGCCAACGGCCAGCAAGGCCAGCTTGCCGAGGGACAAGTGCTCGTGATCGAAGGCGTCGTCACGCGCGAGCGCTAGAGCGCGTCGCGGTCCGCCCACTTGTGAACAGCGGGCGGTTGGAAGGCGGCCATGCGTTCCAGCAGTTGATTCAAGTCCGCCTCCGCCAGCACCAGTTCGCGATGCGCAGGGCGCACAAAACCTTCCGCCGTGGCGTGATCGAGAAACTTCAGCAGCGGGTCGAAGAAGCCCGCCACATTCAGCAGCGCGCAGGGCTTGCCGTGGAAACTGAGCTGCGACCAGGTGAGCACTTCAAAAAATTCCTCGAACGTGCCGAAGCCGCCGGGCAGGGCGATGAAGCCGTCGCTGAGTTCCGCCATGAGCGCCTTGCGTTCGTGCATCGTCTTGACGACGCGAAGGTCGGGCAGACCGCGATGTCCGACTTCTTTCGCGAGCAGCGCTTCGGGAATCACGCCGATGACGTGGCCTCCTGCGGCGAGCGCGGCGTCCGCGAGCGCGCCCATCAGTCCGATGTTGCCGCCGCCATAGACGAGGCCGATGTCGTGTTGCGCTAACACGCGTCCAACTTCCTTCGCGGCGGCGAGGTAGGCCGTTTGGTTGCCCCGGCTCGAGCCGCAGAAGACGCACACGCGCCGGAGCGGTGCGCTCACAGCAGTCCCGCCGTCTCCGGCCAGCCGCACATCACGTTCAGGCTTTGCACCGCCTGGCCGCTCGCGCCTTTCACGATGTTGTCCTCGGCGCTCATCACGATCAGCCGGCCGGTGCGCGGGTCGATGCGCCACGCGAATTCGATCATGTTCGTGCCGACGACGTTCTTCGTGTCAGGCAAAGACTTGCCTTCGAGCACGCGCACGAATGGCTCGTTCGCATACGCCGCGCGATAGGTTTCTTCGATCTGTTTCGCGAGCGCGGCCATCTCGTCAGCGCCGGAGAAATGTTTCGCGGGCGCGGCGTAAATGGTGGTGAGGATGCCGCGGTTCACCGGAATCAAATGCGGCGTGAACTGGATTTTGATCTGCTCTCCCGCCGCGAAGGACAGCTCCTGCTCGATCTCCGAAAGATGCCGGTGCTTCGGCACGCCGTAGGGCCGCACGCTCTCGTTGCACTCCACGAAGAGGTAATCCAGTTCCGCCTTCCGCCCCGCGCCACTCACGCCGCTCAACGAATCAGCGATGATGGACTCCGGCTTGATCAATTTCGCCCGCAGCAGCGGCGCGAGCGGCACGATGATGCTCGTGGGATAACACCCCGGCGACGCGATGAGCAGCCCGTCCTTGATCTGGTCGCGATAAATTTCCGGCAAGCCATACACCGACTTCGCCAGTAGCTCCGGCGCTGGATGCTCGTGCGCGTAAAATTCCAGATAAACCTCCGCGCTCTTGAGCCGGAAGTCCGCGCTCAGGTCAATGACCCGCACGCCCGCGTTGACCAGCGGCACGGCGAACTCCGCCGCCACGCCATGCGGCAGCGCGAGGAACACCACGTCGCACTGCGTGGCCAGCAGCGCCGCGTTCGGGTCACTGAAGCGCAGCGTGCGCGCGAGCGGATACTGCGAAAATTTCGGGAAGACCTGCGCCACCGTTTGCCCCGCGTACTGCCGCGAGGTCACGGCCACGAGTTGCGCGTGCGGATGCGTGAGCATCCGGAAGACGAGTTCCTCGCCTGAATACCCCGACGCGCCGATGATGCCGATTTTTTTCATAGACAGTGGTTACGAACTTTTTGGCTCCACCCGCGCGTAGAGCGCGGCCGGTGCCTTGTCGAAATACTTGAACAGCGCGGGACAAAGCCAGCCTTCGGTGCCGAGTTGTGGGCAGAAATACCAGTTGCCTCCGTCTTCCTCGCGTCGCCATTCCAGTTGCACGGCGAAGCCGGGGAAAGGCTTAGGCGAGAAGATGAGCTTAAAACCCTGATCCGCTTTCGGGATGTGAGAAACCATGCGCGTGATCATTTCATCGATACCCAGCACGAACGGCTCGTGACGAAGGCCGACATCCGGGTCGTCAAAAACCCACATGCCCTCGTACTTGTAGGGAGCCAGGATGAAGAGCGAGTTCATAGGGCGGTTTTGTGTTTCACACTTTGTTGCGCCTCTTCGTATTGGCTTTTCATCAATGCGGCAAGTGCGCGCTCGGTTTGATTCTCCGACTGGCTCAACGCCGCCGCCGCACCCGCGATGTCCTCGGGCTTGCGGTTCTGGCTCAGCTTGAACTTCGCCTCGACACGCGTGATTTCGATCTCGAAGCCGACGATGGCTTTCATCATCGCGGCTTTGTAGTCGGCGGGCAGTTCTTCACGCCACGGGGTCGGGCGGCCTGCTTCGTATTCGTCAATCGTGAGCCGGAGAATTTCCGCGAACGCCGCCGTGTCTTCCACGACGCGCGCAATTCCATAGGCGTGAACGGCGACGTAATTCCACGTCGGCACCATGTTCGGCGTCGGATACCAGCTCGGCGAAATGTAGGCGTGCGGCCCTTGGAAAATCGCCAGCACCTCCGCGCCGCTGGCGAAGTGCTGCCACTGCGGATTCGCCCGCGAGACGTGTCCGATGAGCGTGCCACGCGGCCCGCGCGACGGCTGAAGCACGAGCGGGATGTGGCTCGCGAACGGTGCCGTGCCATCAAAGGTCACGAGCGTGGCAAAACTGTTCGCGCGAATGGCGGCATTGATCTTCGCCTCGTCCTTCTCGGTAAAATGTGCGGGCAGATACATGGTTGGATGCTTCGTTGAATTCTTGATTCAGCCCAAGAAAAAACCCCGCCGGCTCGCGCCAGCGGGGTTTGCAAATTCGTCTGCGGATTAACGCTTCGAGAACTGGAAGCGTTTGCGCGCGCCGGGCTGGCCGTACTTCTTGCGCTCGCGCATGCGGGAGTCGCGGGTGAGGTAGCCTTCGGCCTTGAGCGCGGGGCGGAGATTCACATCCACTTCGAGCAGCGCGCGGGCAATGCCGTGGCGCACCGCGCCGGCCTGGCCTTGGGGGCCGCCGCCGATGACATTCACGGCCACGTCATACTTGGTCGTGGTGTCCGTGCGGAGCATCGGGGAGTTGACCACGCCGCGCAGCGATTCAGTGGGGAAATAAACTTCAAAGGCACGGCCATTGACCGTGATCTTGCCTGCGCCGGCGGAGAGGCGGACGCGCGCCACGGCGGTTTTGCGGCGGCCGGTGCCAAGGAATTCCTGAGTCTGGGTAGCCATAGAAAATTTCGATTACTTAATCTTGAGGGGAGCGGGTTGCTGGGCGGCGTGCGGATGCTCGGCGCCTTTGTACACTTTCAGCTTGGTGACGAGCTGCTTGCCGAGACGGTTCTTGGGAATCATGCCCCAGACCGCTTTGTGAATGATCTCTTCGGGATTCTTGGCGCGGAGCTGTTCGACGGAGACGTACTTCTCGCCGCCTCTCCAGCCGGAGTAGCTCATGTAGAACTTCTCTTTTTCCTTCTTGCCCGTGAGCTTGATCTTCTCGGCGTTGATCACGACGACGAAATCGCCGGCGTCCCACATGGGGGTGAAAATAGGTTTGTTTTTGCCGCGCAGCACCTGGGCCACTTTCGTGGCGAGGCGGCCGAGCACGACGCCATCGGCATCAACAATGTGCCATTTGCGTTGCTCCAAATAGTCTTTCGGCAAGTACGTTTTCATCTGTTTCCAAATTTAAGGAGCGCGGAAAGTAGCAAACAACATTTTGGAGTCAACATCCCATTTCGTTCTTTGGGGAGGCAAAGGTGGAAAGCCGCACGCCAAGGCCCGCGAAGTCCGCAAAGGTTCCAGATTTTTTTCCTTTGCAACCTTGGCGGACTTGGCGTGAGGCCAGAATCGGATCAGGCACTCGCCTTGAACGCCACCACACCGAGCGGCGGCAAAGTCAGTTCGGCAGAAAAAGGCTGGCCGTGGACTTGGTAATCGTCCGCCGTCACGCCGCCGAGGTTGCCCCAGTTGCTGCCGCCGTAGGCTTCAGCGTCGCTGTTCAGGACTTCGCTCCAGTGGCCGCCGCGCGGGAGGCCGATGCGGTATTTCTCGCGCGGGATGGGCGTGAGGTTGAGGACGATGAGCATCACGCTCTTGCCGTCGCGGCTCTGGCGCACGAAGGAGAGGACGCTCTGATCGGCGTTCGTGCAATCGATCCAGAAGAAGCCTTCGTAGTCGTAATCCGTTTCCCAGAGCGCCGGCTCGCGCTGGTAGAGCTTGTTCAGGTCCTCGACGAAACGCTGCGTGCCGCGATGGAACGGGCCTTCGTCCAGCAGCCACCAGTCGAGTTGCGCGTTCTCGTTCCACTCGGTGCGCTGGCCGATTTCGCCGCCCATGAACATCAGTTTCTTGCCGGGGAAGAGCCATTGGTAGGCGAGCAAGGCGCGGAGATTTGCGAAGCCCTGCCAGTCGTCGCCGGGCATGCGTTTGCGGAGCGAGCCTTTGCCGTGAACCACTTCGTCGTGCGAGAGCGGGAGGATGAAGTTTTCGTGGTAGTGGTAGATCATCGCGAACGTCAGGTCGTTCTGATGATACTTGCGATGCACCGACTCGCGCCCGAAGTAGCCGAGCGTGTCGTGCATCCAGCCCATGTTCCACTTGAAGGAGAAGCCCAGCCCGCCGAGATAGGGCGGACGTGTGACCTGCGGCCACGCCGTCGATTCCTCGGCGATGGTCAGCACGCCCGGACATTCCGTGTGGACGACATG
>JANNGC010000825.1:0-2457 GCA_031380445.1 Pedosphaera sp. | reverse complement strand
CCACCACGCCGGGCAGTTGCTCAAAGAGATGCACGACTTTCGCGCTGTCCGGTTCAATCAATCCCACCGCCACGTCCTGCCGCTCCAGCACGTCCCACTGGAAGCCGAGAATTTGTTTCACGCTGTCGCGAAACGTGTTCGGCACGATGTGAATGCCCGTCGCGAGCGCCAGCCCCGCCACCGTGAACAGCGCCTGCATCGGGCGGCGCTCGATGTTCCGGATCGCGATGCGACAGGTGTGCGAGAGAAAGTGTCCGATGCCCGTGCGCTCGATGAACGAGGGGCGATAATTCGCCGGCGGCTCGGGGCGCATCGCCTCGGCAGGAGGAAGTTTCGCGGCGCGGCGCACGGCATTGAACACGCCGAGCATGGCCGCGAACACACCGAAGAACGACGCCCACACCAGCGCAGCGGCATCGAAATGAAAACGCAGATCCGGAAAGCGGAACCACATTTCGTACATGCCCACGAGCTTGTTGCCCAGCACCACGCCGCCGAGTCCGCCGAAGACCAGTCCGCCCGCGACAATGGCGAAGGCGAATTTCAAGTAATGCAAAACGATGGTGCGATTCGCGAAGCCGAAGGCCTTGAGGATGGCAATTTGTTCGCGCTGCAAATTGAGCAGGCGCGAGAGCACGGCGTTGGTCATGAATGCGGCCACGCTCAGGAACACGAGCGGGAAGCCAATCGAGAGTGTCTCCAGCACGCGGATTTCATCGGACACGCGGATGTGCGAGGGGTGATCCTTGCGGCCATACGCGCCGCGTCCGCCGTACGTTTCCAGCAGACGATCCACTTGCGCGATGACCGCGCGTTCGGAAGCGCCCGGCGTGAGTCGCAGCGACAATGCATTGAATGCTCCGTAGAGATCGAATGCCTTCGCCACCTCCTCGTAGGGCATCCAGAAAATGCCGTAGGTGCGGTTGTCCGGCAGCGCCGCGCCGGGCCGCGACTCAAAGATAAACTCCGGCGAGAGCACGATGCCCGCGATGCGGAATTCCTCCCGCCGACCATTCAGCAGCATGGCGATGTGGTCCCCGGGTTTGAGCGAGTTGGCTTTGGCGAACGCTTCGCCCACGAGCACTTCACCGCGACTGCCCGGTTGCAGCCACGCCCCGGCGCGCAGGAACAGACGGTTCAATTCTGGCTCGCCGTAATCAGGCAGTGAACGCACCTGGCCGCTGGCCGGTTCATCAATGCCCGTCAGATCAAGCGTGACGCTGACGGCCAGTCCCGCCTGCACGCCGGCGACGCCGGGAAGCTGCCGCGCCTGATCAGCCACGGAGTTCGGCGCGCGCTTGAGATGCGCAAACACATCCGCGAATCGGTTCGCCTCGTAGTATTCCGCACGCGTGCTTTCCAACGAGTAGATGAGGCTGCGCGACATGGTGAGCATCGCCAACCCGCACGCCATGACCAGCGCGACCGCGACCGCCTGACCGAGCATCTTCTTCAGGTCGCGCAGGACTTTGCGGTCGAGGTGCGAAAAAGGAGAATGACGAATGACGAATGACGAATGGCCCGTGTGCGCGCGCGCATGGTCATCGCCTTCAGTGTTCGCTGGTCTATTCGTCATTCGTCATTTGAAATTTCCCTCACCAGTTGATGCTGCTCGCCGCCGCGCGGACGGCGTTGGTCTTGATGCTCTGCACGCGACCATCGGCGAAACGAATCACGCGGTCGGCCATCTCGGCCATGGCGGCGTTGTGCGTGATGACCACGGTGAGCGTGCCCAGTTCCTGGTTCACGCGCTGCAAGGCTTCGAGCACCACGATGCCGGTCTTGATGTCGAGCGCGCCGGTCGGCTCGTCGCAGAGCAACACCTCGGGGCGCTTGGCGATGGCGCGTGCGATCGCGACGCGCTGCTGCTCGCCACCGGAGAGTTGCGCGGGAAAGTGATCGAGCCGCCCACCGAGGTTCACCATGTCGAGCGCTTCCTCCGCCGACATCGGGTCGCGCGCGATCTCGGTAATGAGCGCCACGTTCTCGCGCGCGGTGAGGCTGGGAATCAAATTGTAGAACTGAAAAATGAAACCCACCGAGTCGCGGCGAAACTGCGTCAGCTCCGTTTCGTCCGCGCTCGTCAAATCCATGTCGCGATACCACAGCTCGCCGTCCGTGGGCACATCCAGCCCGCCGAGCTGGTTGAGCAAGGTGGTCTTGCCACTGCCGGACTGGCCGAGCAGCACGACGAGTTCGCCCGCGAACAGATCGAGGTCCACGCCGTCGAGCGCATGAACTTCCGTCGTGTCCATGCCGTAAATTTTCGTCAGCCCGCGCACGCGGAAGACTTGTTCACGGGCGCCGGTGTTCGCCGGGCTGGTGGCTGGATCATTGTTGGTCATCACACGTCACGCCGTCGGGCGCGTGACGGGAACGTAAGGCAGGCGGGTGAAAGGTGGAAGAGTTCGCGCGGCCACCAACTGTAGTGGGGCAGGCGTCCCGTCTGCCTTCCGT
>JANNGC010000986.1:0-4428 GCA_031380445.1 Pedosphaera sp. | reverse complement strand
CCCACTAAGAAAAAATCTATGAACACCACGCACGCCAGCCTCGGCCAGATCACCGACTCATCGAAGCGTGTGGGCGCGCGCCTGCTCGCCATCGCGGAGAACCGTCTCGAACTGCTGACCGTGGAAATGCAGGAGGAACGCGACCGGCTGCTGCTCGCGCTGCTGCTCGCGCTTGGCTTGGCCGTGTTGGGTTTGCTTGCGGGCATCGCACTGTCGGCGGCGCTGGTTGTTTTGTTTTGGGCGCAGTCGCCGCTGGGCGTGCTGCTCGGATTGACGGCGCTCTACGCCATCGCTGGAGTCGCCGTCTTCGCGAAACTGCGCGGCCTGTTCCGCGATTGGGAAACCCTGCCCGCCACTTTGGAACAACTGAGAAAGGATCGCACATGCGTGGAACAAATGCTCGAATGACGCCGCTCACAGCCCGCAAGGAATTGCTGGTCTTGGAAAGCGAAATCAACCGCGCCGAACTCGGGCGCGAGTGCGCGGCCCTGCGCGACGAAGCCACCGAATTCATCGGCGGACTCACCGGCGACGCGAACGCGCTCGGCTCCCTCGCTTCCGCAGGCGCGGCTTTCTTCACCACGGGTTCGGCGCTGCGCCGGTTGTTCTTCAACGGCAGCGGACAGAAAACTTCTTGGGTTCAAACTTTGATCAGCGGCGCGCGGGCGGGAATATCCGTCTGGCTGGCGCTCCGTCCGCGCGTCCGTTGATCAGTTTTATATGAAACCCTTTCGCTGTGATGTCTGTGGCAACACAGTTTTCTTCCAGAACTGTCTCTGTCTTCAGTGCGGCGCGCAGCTTGGTTTCCTGCCCGACCAGGTGACGCTGACCTCGGTGCGTCCCACCGAGCGCGCCGGACAATTCATGAGCACGAATGGCTCCGCGCGCGCGTATCGCTGCTGCGAGAACGGCGTGCAGCATCAGGTCTGCAACTGGATGACGCCCGCCGACGAAGACGACCCGCTTTGCCTGGCCTGCCGCATGACGGAGATGATTCCCGACCTCTCGATGCCGGGAAATCTCGACCGCTGGCGGAAACTGGAACTCGCGAAACGCCGCTGTCTCTACACCTTGCTGCGCCTCGGCCTGCCCACCAACGCGGATCAAAATTTCGGCAAGCCGCCGCTGCGCTTTCGTTTCCTCGCCGACTCACAGACGGACGGCCAGGTGATGACAGGACACGACTGGGGCGTGGTGACGTTGAACATCGCCGAGGCGGACGACGACGAGCGGGAACGCCGTCGCCTGAATTTCCGCGAGCCTTACCGCACGCTAATCGGCCATCTCCGGCACGAGCTGGGTCACTACTACTGGGATCGTTTGGTCTCGGGTTCGTCCGAGATTCATCGCTTCCGCAAATTGTTCGGCGACGAGACGGCGGACTACGGCAGCGCGCTGCAAACGTATTACGCCTACGGCCCCGCCACCGACTGGATGTCGCGTACCGTCACGGCTTACGCCAGTTCGCATCCGTGGGAAGATTGGGCGGAGACGTGGGCGCACTACCTGCATCTCTTCGACACGATGGAGACGGCCGCCGCGTATGGACTGCGACTGGACGGTTCGGCTCCATCCAAGACGGAAAATAATTTCGATGAGATGTGGCAGCGGTGGCATCCGTTCACCGTGGCGTTGAACGCGATCAATCGCGGGATGGGTTTGCCGGACTTGTATCCGTTCGTGGTGCCGCCGCCGGCGTTGGAGAAGTTGCGGTTCGTGCATGAGGTCATTCAACGGGCGCGGTTTGTTGCGCCAGTTCCGCAACCGCAGCCCGGCCATCGCGTGGTGGCAGCAACAGTTCCTGTTTGAGTCCGCGTGCTGCGCGTTTGAATCCTGAAAGGATTCAGATAATCCAGCCCTGCGTTGTGCCGCCGGGGCGCTACGCTGGGTGAACGGTGTGATGAGGCATCAACCCTGCCAGGGTTGAATCACGGGCAGACGAACGCGGCGGTGATGCAACCCCGACAGGGTTGTGAAACTCATGAAACGTCGCACCCAGGGTAGCGCCTCGGCGGCGCAACGCTGGGCTGGAGGATTCAATCCCTTCAGGATTGCGAATTGGCCCGAATGGATGCGGGCCGTGACAAAGCCTGCAGGCTGCACTCCGAGCAATCATTGGACACCCAATGCGCAGGCCGACTATTTTCTGAACCGCGCCCAACCACATCAGGCGGCGGCGAGCGGGCGGAAAGGAGTGCATGGAACGGATGATTCGCGACCCAAAAAAGCAATTCTACAAAACGGTGGTGGTCGTGTGGCTCACGCTCTCGGTCGCCAGCGTGCTCCTGGCGGCGATCACTTGGGGGCAGCTTTCCAGCAAGCTCGCGGACGCACGCGAGGCCGTGTCCATCCAGGCCGACCTCGACGCCATTCTCAAGCTGCTCCTCGACACCGAGACCGCGCAGCGCGGCTTCACCATCACCGGCGACGCGACGTTTCTGGATCCGCTGTCCACCGTCGCGACCAATTTGCCAAAACGCTTTGAACATCTGCTCCAAGTGGCCAAGAACGACGGCACCATGATTCAGCGCGTGAGCGAACTGCGCGCGATGGCGGAACTCAGCCTCGACCATCAGCAGCGCGTGGTGGTCGCGCGTCGGACCAAGGGCGCTCAATCCGCCGCCGACATCATCGTCGCGGGCGAGGGCAAACGGCTCATGGAGCGCATCCGCGTGCAGGTCGCGGACATTCGCGGGATGCGTTCGGATTTGATTTCTGATGAAGGCGGCATCGCGCGCTCGCAGTTGTTGCGCGCGAGTCTCACGAGTTTGGTTGCGGGCATTCTCGGCATCGGCGCGGGCCTGTTCGCCTTCTGGCTCTCGCGCGTGATGCTGCTCCAGCAGGCGCGTGAGCGCGAGCTGGTCGAGGCCAAGCTCGAAGCCGAGCGCAGCAGCCGCGAGAAGACCGCCTTCCTCGCCAACATGAGCCACGAAATTCGCACGCCGATGAATGCCATCCTCGGCTTCAGCGAACTGCTCGGCGAGGAACTGACTTCGCCCAAGCACCGCCAGTATCTGCACTCCATCCGCACCAGCGCCGGCTCGCTGCTCCAGCTCATCAACGACATTCTCGACATGTCGAAGATCGAGGCGGGCCTGATGGAACTGCGGCTGGAGCCGACCGACCCGCGCGAGATTTGTGATTTTCTCCACACCGTTTTTTCCGAGGCGGCGGCGAAGAAAGGCGTGCGGCTGGAGTGCAAGGTGGCGGCGGATTTGCCCCGCGCGCTGTTGCTGGATCGCATTCGTCTGCGCCAGGTGCTGGTGAACCTTGTCGGCAACGCGGTCAAGTTCACCGACCAAGGAAACATCTCCGTGCGCGTGCAGTGGGAGAAACAGGAGACGAGCAGCCACGTCACGCTGCTCCTCGAAGTGCAGGACACGGGCGTGGGCATTCCGGCGGAAAAGCTCGACGCCATCTTCAAGCCCTTCGTGCAGGCGGGCGCGCATCGCGAGAAGGAAAAGCAAGGCACCGGCCTCGGACTTTCCATCGTGCGGCGGCTCACGGAAATGATGGGCGGCACCGTCACGGCGGCGAGCGTGCCGGGCCAGGGCTCCGCGTTCAGCCTGCGCTTTCCAAACATCGCCATTTCCTCACGACTCGCCGCCGCCGAGAAATTGGAGGCGGGCGGCGCGGTGGACTTCAACGAACTGCGGGCGTCCACGCTGCTCGTGGTGGATGACAACGAAGTGAACTGCCAGCTCGTCGCGGGCATGTTCGCCCAGTCGCAGCACCGGTTGATTTTCGGAGCCAGCGGCTTCGACGCGATCCGTCTGGCGCGCGAACAGAAGCCGGACGTGATCCTCATGGACATCCGCATGCCCGGCATGGACGGGCGCGAGGCGCTCACGGAGATCCGGAAAATTCCCGGTCTGGAAGTGACGCCCATCATCGCTGTCACCGCGTCGAGTTTGATGAGCGAGGAGGCGGACTTGAAGCAGCGGTTCAGCGGCTACGTGCGGAAACCTTTTTCCAAGCAGGAACTCTTTAACGAACTCGCACACTACCTGCCGCGCCAGACGCCGGGCACGCCAGTGCTGTTGGCCGCGCCCGCCGACGAACCGCCCGCCGCGCGTGAACTGGTGGCGGAGTTGCAACGCTTGATGAAGGGCGAATGGCCCGCCGTGCGCGACAGCCTCGCGGTGAATGAAACCAAGGCGTTCGCCGCCAAGCTTGATGCGCTCGGGGCGCGCTGGAATTCGCCGTCCGTGCGCGCTTACGCGCAGGCGCTGGCGCGACAGGCGGAAAGTTACGCCGTGGTGGAAATGGAAAAGCAGTTGCACGAATTCAGCCCGCTGGTCGGGCGGCTGGAGAAGAGTTCGACGCCATGAATTCACGACACCACACGGCAAGCCGCCACAGTCTTCGGCTTCTGACTCCCTCTCCACCCTCTGAGGGAGGAGAGGGCTGGGGAGAGGAGGGCTGCTT
>JANNGC010000785.1:0-6189 GCA_031380445.1 Pedosphaera sp. | reverse complement strand
AAGGCGTCAATCCGTTCCGCAATGCGGATTTTGTCCGCGACGGAAAAGTTGATGCCTTCACCCTGCGAGCCATCGCGCAGGGTCGTGTCATAGATTTCGACTTTTGGTTTCATTCACTCCCGTGCAACGGGAGCGGTCTTTTACGGCACGGCGCGCGGTGTGGCAAAGTGAATCAGAGACAGCCGGCAAGCGCGAACAGGAGGGAACGGAGGAAACGGAGACGGAACGGAAAGTGTCTTGCTCTGTTGTCTCCGTTTGCTCCTGTTCAATTTAGGAAATCATCCCGCGCTTCTTCAACATCGCCTCCATCGCTTTGTCCATCGCGTGGTCGGCGAGCGGCTTGGTCACTTCGTCCAGCTTGGCGTTGGCTTCGTTGAGCTTCTTCGGGTCGCCGGATTTGGTCTTCGGGTCTTCCGTGGAGAGAACAGATTCCATCTCGTGCAACACCGCCTCGATCTGCTGCTGGTATTCCGGGTCAAGGTCGGCCGCGTATTCAGCCATCGCCTTGCGCGTGGCGGTGAGATTTCCGCCCGCCTTGATCTTCGCCTCCGTCCATTGGCGGTAGCGCAAGTCATCGAAGGCGTGCTCCACGGATTCCTCGACCATCTTCTGCACTTCGGCGTCGTCCACATCCACCGCGCTCTGCATTGGCACAATTTTCTGGTGACCGGTTTTCACGTCACGGGCCAGCGCGTGGAGAATGCCGTTGGCATCAATCTCGAACTGCACGCCGACGCGCGGCACGCCCTTGGGTGCCGGCTCGAACTCGATCTCGAAACGCCCGAGGCTCCAGTTGTCCTTCACACGCTCGCGTTCGCCTTGCACGACATGGATGAGCATGGAGCGCTGATTGTCCACCGCCGTCGTGAACATCTCGCCCGCCTTCACGGGAATCGTCGTGTTGCGTGGGATGATCACATTCATCAAGCCGCCGAACGTCTCGATGCCGAGTGAAAGCGGCGTCACGTCGAGCAGGAGCAGGTTCTTGAAACCGCCACTCAGAATCTCCGCCTGGATGGCCGCGCCCAGCGCCACGGCTTCGTCGGGATTCTGCGATGTATTGAGTTGCGGGCCTTTCGCGGTGTGATGCTCGGTGCCGAGGCGCAAATCGCCGCGCTGTTCCGCGAACTCTGCGCAACCAAACCATTCGCTCACAAGCTGACGCACCAGCGGCATCCGCGTCTGCCCGCCGACGAGAATCACCTGATCCAAATCCTTCGCCTCCAGCTTCGCGTCTGAAAGCGAGCGCAGGCAATGCGCGCGCGTGCGTTCGATGATGTCGCGCGTGAGCTTCTCCAGTTCCGCGCGTGTGAGCTTGTAGCTGAAGCTGAAGTCCGGCGTGAGGAACGGCAGTTGCACATCCACTTCGCTCTCGCTGCTCAGACGAATCTTCGCCTGCTCGGCGACCTCGCGAATGCGCGAGAGCAGCGCGAGCGTATCTGAGTGGCGCAGGCGTCCCGCCTGCGATAGTCCCTTGGGCGTCTCGCCTGAAGGATCGACAGGCGGGACGCCCATCGGACTCGCGGCAGCCGGGACGGCTGCCCCACTACGAATGTCTGGCCCGCCTGCCGCTTGGATTTTTTCCACCAACGCATCCACCAGCCGCTTGTCCAAATCATCCCCGCCGAGGCGCGTGTTGCCATTGGTGGACAGCACCTGAAACACGCCATTGCTCATTTCCAGAATCGACAGATCAAACGTGCCGCCGCCCAGGTCATACACCGCGATCTTCGACTTCTCCTTCAGCTTGTCCAAGCCGTAGGCCAGCGCCGCCGCCGTGGGTTCGTTCACGATGCGCTCGACGGTGAAGCCCGCGAGTTCGCCCGCCTTCTTCGTGGCGTTGCGCTGCGCGTCGTTGAAGTAGGCTGGCACGGTGATGACCGCGCGCGTCACCGCTTCGCCAAGGGACGCCTCCGCATCGCGCTTCAACTTCTTCAACACCTCGGCGGAAATTTCCTCCGGCGTCCAGGCGCGTCCGTGGATATCGATGCTCACCTGGCCTGTGCCTTCGCCGCGCACGGGATACGTCACAAGCATTTCTTCGCGCGCGATGTCCGCGCCGCGCCGCCCCATGAAACGCTTCACCGAATACACCGTCTCGGCGGGCTTGAGCACGCGCACGCGATTGGCCTTGTGGCCCACGATGGGTTCCGCGCCCGCCGCCGGCACATGCACGACCGATGGCGTGAGCCGCTGCCCCTCCGCGTCCGCGATGACAAACGGAATGCCCGCGTCCACCGTGGCCACCGCCGAATTCGTGGTGCCGAGATCAATGCCGACAATTTTGCTCATGTGATAACCCGCCGCGCTGCCGCTGCGGGACAAAGACAAGACAACCTGCCGCCCGCGCCGTCAATGCCGGGGCTTCGGAAGCGATTGGCGAAAGTGAGCGGTAAGAAAACGCGCCCGCCCGAAGACCTGAACCGGCAGAGAAGCCGTCGTTGGTAACAGCTATTTCTTCGAGCAAAAATTACGAAGCACAGCGGCCAGCCCGGGCTTGTCCAGTTGGTGCTTCGCGATGTCGATCAGCGCATCATAAATGGAGCCGTCATCCACGGGCGCGTCCACGCCGTTGCGCATGAGAAAGACCAGCGCAGAAGCCGCCCCGGCTCGCTTATTCCCGTCCGTGAACGCTTGCGCTTCCGCGAGGTGGAAAGCATACGCCGCCGCAATGTCAAAAAGATCGCCCTGCCCATACCAATAGGCGTTCTGCGCCGAACCAAGCGCCGACTCGATCAAGCCGGGATTGCCCACGCCTTCCAATCCGCCGAAGCGCCGCAGGGATTCGTCATGCAGGTAGAGCACTTCATCCAACGTGAGAAATTTCGGTTCGCGCACCATTACTGGGCGAGCTTGCGGAACAACTCGGCGTTCTTGGTGAAGACGTGGTCGGCGGTCTTCTTGAACTCCTCGTCCACCTCGCGCTTGGGCCTGGCCGACGATGGCGCAGAACTGCCATTCACGAATTCCTTCACCTTCACCTGCTCGTCCGTCGGCAGCTTCTTGAATTCTTCGATGACTTCTGCGGCGCTCATGGTTTGAAACTATTCCGCTGCGGTATCACGGGCAAGCCGAGGTTCGTGCGAAACGCTGCCCGCCGCAGGTAGCACAGGCTACCAGCCTGTGCCGTCCGGCAACCTGCCGGACGGAACGGCGGTGACGCTGGAAAAGCAGCGGGCGTTTCGGGTGTTCGAGCGCGCTCCCCATTCCGTTGGGCAGGTTGCCCAACGGGACGGGCTGGTAGCCCGTTCCACCCAAACCGGCGGGGAAGCCGTTGAAACGGCTCGGCCCTCGGCGTCCGACGCGAACACCGGGCTGAAGCCACGGGGCTGATGAGAGGGGCGCACTCATGCTCCGCCCATCTTTCGTTTCACTGCGCGAAATGCACCGGTCCATCGGTACTTCTTTCCGTCAGTCAGGTAGAACAAAGCTTCATCACGCTTCTTTCCCGGCTTTGCGTATCGATTAACCAGGTTGGCGAGAACGAGGCTTGTGTCGCTGAACTCATCTTCCACGCGCTCGGACTTGCCGCTTGGATCGCTTCGGATTTGCAGCTTATGCCAATTGCCCGATTCGCCGTTGGCACCCGTGTTCCAAAATTCCAAGAGAACAGAGGTGACTCGATCATCCGCACTGACGATCTCAATGAGAAATCCGTTCGGGAACGGCGTCAGTTCCAATCGCTTCGGAGGTTCATGAACGCCTCGAACAATCGGATGAACTTTCGCAGGATCGTAACCGGATGGCACGAGAAACAGAATCGCCACCCCAGCCAGCAGAACCGCGACTCCGATAAGAACAATAAGAAGTTTGCGCGAGATTCTCATGCGCTCAAAATCTTCACACCGTCCTCGGCTTGAACGCAATCGGCTGCGCCTCACCCGCATCATGCTTATGCTCATGCGGTGGCTCCGTCGGCGTCGGAGCCTGATGCGGCTCCAGTTCCTCACCACTGCGCACCAGTCGAAAACTGTTGAAGACCACGATGAGCGAGCCGGCCACGTGCAGCACGGCGGCGACAATCGGGTTGATGTATTTCATCGCCGCCAGCGTGAGGCCGCCGATGACGAACAGGATGCCGAACAGGAAGTTCTGGTTGATGACCGTGCGCGTCTGGCGCGAGAGCTTCACGAGGAACGGCAGGCGGCGCAGGTCGTTGTTCATCAGCGCAATCGTCGCGCTGTGGATGGCCACTTCGCTGCCGGCGGCGCCCATCGCGATGCCGAGATCGCCGGCGGCCAGCGCGGGCGCGTCGTTCACGCCGTCGCCGACCACGGCCACGCGGTAGCCCTTGGCCTTCATCGCGCGCACGAACTCCACTTTGTTTTGCGGCAGGCAATCGCCGACGACTTCTTCGCAACCAATCTCCGCGCCCACGCGCTTGGCCACGGGCGTGCGGTCGCCACTGACCATCGCGATGCGGCGCACGCCGCTGTGCTTCAATTCCGCCAGCGACTCGCGGGCCTCGGGACGCGTCTCGTCCTGCAAGCCCACCCAGCCGATGAATTTTCCATTCTTCGCGATGAACAGCAGGCTGAAGCCCTGATGCGCGTCCACATCCACGGCGCTCTCGAAATTCTCGCCCACGCTGTTGTCCTTCAACCACTGCGCGCGCCCGATCAAAATCGTCGCGCCATCGACGCTCGCCTTGATGCCACGCCCGGCTGTCTCCGCGAAATCCTTCGGCTCGGCCAGCGGCACGCCCGCCTCGCCCGCGAGCGTCGCCAGCGCCTTGGCCGTCGGATGATTGCTGTATTTCTCCGCGCTCGCCGCGATGTGCAGTAACTCCGCCGGCGTCACGCCGTCCTGCGGCGCGAGCCGGCTCACCGCGAGTTTGCCGCTCGTGAGGGTGCCGGTTTTGTCGAAGACGAAGGCGTTGATCTTCGCGGCCAGTTCGATGTCCGCGACGTTCTTGATCAAAATGCCGAGGCGCGCGGCGGCGGAAAGCGCGGCCACCATCGCCGTCGGCGTCGCGAGCACGAATGCGCACGGGCAGGCCACGATGAACACTGCGATGACGCGGCTGAGATCCTGCGTGAAGGCCCAGACCAGCGCGCCGATGACCAGCACCAGCGGCGTGTAGAAAACCATGTATTGGTCCACGATGCGCATGATGGGCAGCCGTGTTTTTTCGGCGGCGAGAATCAATTCGCGCACGCGGCCCAACGTCGTGTCGGTGCCGGCGCGGCTCACCTTGATTTCAAGTACGCCGGTAAGGTTTTGCGTACCAGCGAAAACGTCGTCGCCGGTTTTCTTGTCCACCGGCAACGATTCGCCAGTGATATTCGCTTGATTGAAACTTCCCTGGCCCGCGACGATCACACCGTCCGCCGCCACGTTGTCGCCAGGGCGCACGCGAATCACGTCGCCGATGGCGAGGTCCTTCACCGCGACTTCCTCTTCGTTGCCGCCGCGAATGCGCCGTGCCTTGGTGGGCGTGAGTTTGATGAGCGATTCAATCGACATGCGCGCGCCTTCCGCCGTGCGCGTTTCGATGATTTCGCCGATGAGCATGAAGAACGCGACCACACCCGCCTCCTGATAATGCCCCGACGCGAACGACGCCGTGACCGCGAGCGCCACCAGTTCGTTCGTGCTGAGCACGCCGCGCCGCAAATCCTTGAACGCCGTGATGAGAATCGGGATGCCGAGTACCAGCGCGCCCAACGCCGCGCTGATGGCGGCGACGGGATTGCCCAGCGTCGGGTCCACCGCGACCAGTTGCCGGTCGAGAATCCATTCCACGAGGAACGAATTCACGATCAGCACCACGCCCAGCACCGTGCGCTTGAGATTGAAAGTCGTGTGCGAATGGTCGTGGCCGCAATCGGCGCAGCCTTCGTGTGAGTGTTCGTGCGCGTGCGGTTGTTCGCGGCTGAGAAGTGATGAGACGTTCATGGTGTCAAAGTAGGTGAGGGGTCAAGGCAGCCAGGCCTGAAAGGCCGTCATTCGTTAGCCCAGGGCAAAGCCCTGGGTAGGCCGTCCGAAAGATTTCCAGCCCTGAAAGGGCGGAACCATTTGTGCGTGCCGGGAGTGACGCCCTTTCAGGGCTGATGAAATTGGAGGAACGCAAACCCAGGGCTTTGCCCTGGGCTGACGAATGACGCCCCTTCGGGGCTGAGGAAATTGCCGCTCGGAGCGCCGGGCCTTTCGCGGCACCCAGGTCCCCAGCGCGTCCGCGCCGCGCCC
>JANNGC010000770.1:0-8514 GCA_031380445.1 Pedosphaera sp. | reverse complement strand
CGCTTCAGCGCCGCTTTTCCTGCGCGCTCATTTTCACCGCGGTTTTCGCACTGGCCGTCTCTCCACACGTTCACGCCCAAGGCTCCAAGGCCGACTACGAACGCGCCGCGAATCTCTCGCGCCAGTTCTCCGGCAAAGTCTTCCGCGACCGCGTGCAGGCCAACTGGCTGCCGGGCAACACTTCGTTTTGGTACGAGGTCAAAACCAGTCGGGATGCCAGCGAGTTCGTCTGGATCAACGCGCTGACCGGCGAGCGCAAGAAGCTGGACCGAGCACCGGAGAGCCGCACGACCAACGCCGCCAGCGGCGCGGCACGCGCCAGCAACCGCACCGGCTCGGACACCTCGCTCACCTTTATCAATCGCACACCGGGCGAGGTGGAAATCTTTTGGCTCAACGACGGCCAGCGCCAGAGCTACGGCAAGCTCGCCCCCGGCGCGCAGCGCGAGCAGCACACGTTCGCGGGTCATGCGTGGGTCGTGGCGGATGCTGCGGGGAAAACACTCGGCACTTTCGAGGGCCAGGAGAAAGCCAGCGACGCGATCATCACCAACAACGCCGCCGCCACCGGACGCCCGCGCGGCAATCGCGGCACTGGCGCGAGCGGCACGCCACGTCCGACGGCCCGCGACACTTCGCCCGACGGAAAGTGGCGCACGCTGATCAAGGACTTCAACGTGGTGCTGAAAGAAATTTCCTCCGGCGAAGAAACCGTGCTGACGAAAGATGGAAAGGAAGACGACGGCTACCGGGATCGTTTTTACTGGTCGCCAGATTCAATTTACTTCGTCGCCGTGCGCGTGGAGAAGGGGCAGGAGCACAAGGTCAGCTTCGTCGAATCGTCGCCCAAGGATCAGGTGCAGCCCAAGCTCGTCACGTTCGATTACTTCAAGCCCGGCGACAAACTGCCGCACCCGCGCCCCGCGCTCTTCGAGGTGGCCGCGAAGAAACAGATTCCCGTGAGCGATGAACTGTTCCCAAATCCGTTCACCGAGAGCGGCAGCATGGACATTCGCTGGGAGAAGGATTCATCGCGCTTCACGTTCCGTCACAACGAGCGCGGCCATCAGGTGCTGCGCATCGTGGCGGTCGATGCGAAGTCTGGCGAGGCACGCGCCATCGTGGATGAGCAGAGCAAGACCTTCATCGACTACAGCGGGAAGAGCTTCCTCGAATGGCTCGACGACAGCGGAGAGTTGATTTGGATGAGCGAGCGCGACGGCTGGAATCATCTCTACCTCTACGACGCGAAGACCGGCCGCGTAAAAAAACAGATCACCAAAGGCGAGTGGGTCGTGCGCGGCGTGGAGCGCGTGGACCAGGAGAAGCGGCAAATCTGGTTTCGCGCCGGCGGCATTCATCCGGGGCAAGACCCGTACTTCATCCACTACGCCCGCGTGAACTTCGACGGCACCGGTCTCACGCTGCTGACCGAAGGCGACGGCTCACACACGATTGAATTCTCACCCGACCGCAAGTTCATCGTGGACAGCTATTCGCGGGTGGACCTGCCGACGGTGACGGAATTGCGCCGCGTCGCCGACGGCAAGCTCGTGACCAAGCTGGAAACCGCCGACATGACCGCGCTGTTCAAAGAAGGCTGGCGCGCGCCCAAACGTTTCGTCGCCAAGGCGCGCGACGGCGCGACCGACATCTACGGCGTCATCGTGCGCCCGACGAATTTTGATCCCGCGAAGAAATACCCCGTCATCGAAAACATTTACGCCGGGCCGCAGGGATCGTTCACGCCCAAGACCTTCAGCGCCGTGCCCCGTATGCAGGAACTGGCCGAACTCGGTTTCATCGTCGTGCAGATGGACGGCCTGGGCACCAGCCATCGCTCGAAGAAGTTCCACGACGTGTGCTGGAAGAACATTGGCGACGCCGGCTTCCCGGATCGCGTGCTCTGGATCAAAGCCGCCGCCGCCAAGCATCCCGAGATGGACATCACGCGCGTGGGCATCTACGGCACCAGCGCGGGCGGACAAAACGCGCTCGGCGGTTTGCTCACGCATCCGGAGTTCTACAAAGCCGGCGTCTCCGACTGCGGATGCCACGACAACCGCATGGACAAAATCTGGTGGAACGAACAGTGGATGGGCTGGCCGGTCGAAAAGCACTACGACGAGCAGAGCAACGTGACGCTCGCGAAGAATCTCCAAGGCAAGCTCCTGCTCATGGTCGGCGAGTTGGACAAAAACGTGGACCCCGCCAGCACTACGCAAGTCGTCAACGCGCTCATCAAGGCGAACAAGGATTTCGACTATCTCGTCGTGCCTGGCGCGGGCCACGGCGTGGCGGGCAGTCCGTACGGCAAACGTCGCTTGCAGGATTTCTTCGTGAAGAATCTTCTCGGCAAAGAGCCGCGCTGGAACTGAAAACTCACGTCACCAACACATGAGCACAAAATTCACCTGCCTCGGCACGATTGTCTTTTTCGCCTTCACCGGCTGGATGAGCGGCGCGGACACGCCGGAGACGAAACCGTTCCCCGTCTCCATCCGCGTGGATGCCGCCGCGCCGAAGGGTGAGCTGAAACCCATCTGGCGCTTCTTCGGCGCGGACGAACCGAACTACGCCTACATGACGAACGGGCGAAAGCTCATCGCGGAACTCGGTGAGCTTTCGCCGAAGAATGTTTATTTCCGCGCGCACAACCTGCTCTCGTCCGGCGACGGCACGCCCGCGCTCAAGTGGGGTTCCACCGGCGCGTATCGCGAGGACGCGGACGGCAAAGCGATCTACGACTGGACGATTGTGGATCGCATCTTCGACACCTACCTCGCGCGCGGCATGCGGCCCTACGCAGAGATTGGTTTCATGCCGAAGGAAATGTCCGTGAAGCCGGAACCGTATCAGCACAAGTGGACTCCGAAGGCACGCTACGAGGAAATTTACACCGGCTGGGCGTATCCGCCGAAGGACTACGCGAAGTGGGCCGAGTTGGTTTTCCAGTGGACGAAACATTGCGTGGAGAAATACGGACGCGCGGAAGTCGAGTCCTGGTACTGGCAGGTGTGGAACGAGCCGAACATCGGCTACTGGCGCGGGACGCCGGCGGAATTTCGCAAGCTGAATGACTATGCCATCGACGCGGTGCGGCGTGCGCTGCCGACGGCGCGTGTGGGCGGTGCGGATACGGCGGGCAGCGGCGGCAAGTTCACGCGCGATTTTCTGGAGCACTGTTTGCGCGGGACAAATTACGCGACCGGCAAGGTCGGCACGCCCATTGATTTCATTTCCTTCCACGCGAAGGGATCGCCCGTCACCACCAACGGCCACGTCCGCATGGGCATCGCCACGCACCTGCGCGGCGTCGAGGACGGCTTCCGCATCGTGGCGTCGTATCCGGAGTTGAAGAGCAAGCCCATCGTCATCGGCGAATCCGATCCCGAAGGCTGCGCTGCGTGCCAGGGCCCGTCGCTCGCGTATCGCAATGGCACGATGTATTCGAGCTACACGGCGGCAAGCTTTGCGCGCAAGCACGACCTCGCGGACAAGCATGGCGTGAACCTCGATGGTGCGCTGACGTGGGCATTTGAGTTTGAGGATCAACCCTACTTCGCTGGTTTCCGTTCCCTCGCCAGCAACGGCATCGACAAGCCGGTGCTCAACGTCTTCCGCATGTTCGCCATGATGCGTGGCCGCCGCCTGAGCGCGGAAAGCAGCGGTGCGCTTTCGCTGGATGAAATCACCCGGCGCGGCGTGCGAGAGAAGCCGGATGTCGCCGCCTTCGCGAGCCACGACGGAAAGAAAGTCTGGGTCATGGCGTGGCACTATCACGACGACGACGTGCCCGGCCCGGACGCCGTGGTGGAACTGGAAATCAACGGCGTGTCACTCGGCAGCGGCGAAGCGAAGGTGCGTCACTTCCGCATCGATCAGGATCACAGCAACGCTTTCACTGCCTGGAAGAAACTCGGCTCACCGCAGCAACCGACGGCGGAGCAATACGCGCAACTCGAAAAGTCCGGCCAACTCGCGGTGCTCGCCAGCGGCGTCACGCAAGTCGAGAACAGCCAGGCGACGCTCAAGTTCCCGCTCCCGCGCCAGGCCGTGTCCTTGATTGAACTGTCCTGGTAACTCTCCTGCAATTTAACAACGAACCACTGAACACGAACAACGAATGAAACATATCTGGCAAGGCGTCTTCCCCGCCATCACCACCCAAATGCACAAGGACGGCTCGCTCGACCTCGATGGGACCGCCATCCACGTCGAAGCGCTGATCAAGTCCGGCATCAACGGAATGATCTTCCTCGGCTCGCTCGGCGAGAACCAGCCGATGACCGGCGAGGAAAAGCGCCGCGTCATGGAAGCAATGATCAAGGTGGTCAACGGCCGCATCCCCGTCCTGAGCGGCGTGGCCGAGACGAGCACGGCGGAAGCGGTACGCTACACCCGCGATGTGGAGAAGCTCGGCGCGGACGGCGTGATGCTCATGCCCGCGATGCTCTACAAGGGCGACCCGGACGAAACGCTCACGCACTTCCGCACCGTGGCCAAGAGCACCGGCTTGCCGATCATGATTTACAACAACCCGCTCAGCTACGCGAACGACATCACGCCCGAGCTGTTTGCAAAACTGGCCAATCAGAAAAACTTCGTGGCGCTCAAGGAAAGCTCCGGTGACGTGCGGCGCATCACCGACCTGCACAACACCGTGGGCGGTCGCTACGCCATTTTCACCGGCGTGGACAACCTCTGCCTCGAAGCCAGCATCCTTGGCATCGACGGCTGGGTGGCCGGCAGCGGCATCGCCTTCCCGGCGGAGAACCAATACTTCTGGGAGTTGACCCGCGCCGGCAAGTGGGACGAGGCCCGCGCGATTTACCGCTGGTTCACCCCGCTCCTGCACCTCGATGTGAGCACCAAGTTCGTGCAATACATCAAGCTGGCCGTGCAGGAATGCGGCCTCGGCAAAGAGTGGGTTCGTTCCCCGCGCCTCGTCCTCAAGGGCGAGGAACGCAAGCGCGTGCTGAAGATTATTCACGACGGCATGGCGAAGCGGCCGAAGATTCCGAAACGGAAGTGAGCCGGAGGATTTTCGATGAGTTCCATTTTAGCGCGACGGTGCAATGCGCTGCGACGCGAAGCCCGGAGGGCTTCAACTTGAATAGCCCCCGGTGTAACCGGGGGTAACGACGCGAATGACGACGCAACCCCGAAGGGGTTGAACCCAACAACAAACCGACACCAACGACCCGCGAAGCTCGCCATGTCATCGTACACTCAAATCCTCTACCACATTGTCTTTGCGACAAAGGGGAGGCGGCGTGTCTTGGACAAACCACGGCGTGACGATTTGTTCCGCTACCTCTGGGGCGTCATCAAAAACCACAACTGCCATCTCTACCGTATCGGTGGCGTGGAAGATCACGTTCACATCCTCTCCTCGCTTCATCCAACGGTCGCACTCGCGGATTTCGTCAAAGACCTCAAAGTTGCTTCCTCAAAGTGGATCAAAGATGAGCGCGTGTTCCCAGAGTTCGAGGCGTGGCAGGAGGGTTATGCCGCGCTGACGTGTTCGTGGGCGGAACGGGACGGATTGATCGAATACATCAAAGGGCAGGAGGAGCATCATCGCGCCGTTCCGTTTCTTGATGAGTATCGGGAAATGTTGCGAAAGGCAGGGATGGAATTGGATGAAAGGTATTTGCCATGAGAACGATTCGACGCGGGTTTCAACTGCGGACAGGATCGGGTTCAACCCCTCCGGGGTTGATTCCTTCCTTCACGTCGTTACCCCCGGTTGCACCGGGGGCTATTCATGTTGAAGCCCTCCGGGCTTCGGCTGACCGGGCGCTGAACAAGCATTGCGCGCGCGTTTTTTTCTCCGCCTCTCCGCGCCTCTGCGTCTCCGCGCTAATCCTTCTTGTCGCCTGCACGGGACTTTCCGCAGAACGCGTCGGCCCGGTGCCTGACTCGCTCCGGCGCGACGCCAAGCTCTCCGCGTTCTACCAAAAACACATCGACCTCGACGGGTTTCCGGTGCTCGGTTCCTCGAACGTTTCGGATTACGCGGTGCTGGAGGCGGCATGGATTGTCCGGCAGATGCTGACCAATCGCGCGGACATCCTGCGCGCTCTGGCGACGAATGGCGCGCGGCTCGTGGTCATGGCGCACAACGAATACACCACCGACATCCCGGAACAGGCGAACATGACGCCAAAGGTTTATTGGGATCGTCGCGCGCGTGGACTCGGCGGGCGCATCGCGAGTTGCGCGGAGGAGAACATGCTGTGCTTTCCGGGCGATCCGTATTCGACCGAGAACATTCTCGTGCATGAGTTCTCACACGTCATTCACGGCGTGGCGCTGCGGGCGCTGGACTCCACGTTCAATCGCCGTCTGCGTGAGGCATTTCAAAGCGCAACCAACGCCGGAAAGTGGAAGGGCACTTACGCCGCGACCAATCCCGGCGAGTATTGGGCCGAAGGTGTGCAAAGCTGGTTCGACAACAACCGCCAGAACGACGCGCTGCACAATCATGTGGATACGCGCCCGGAGTTGAAAGAATACGATCCCGCGTTGGCCGCGTTGTGCGCCGAGGTGTTTGGCGAGATTCCCTGGCGTTACCAGAAGCCCGCCGCACGCGCTGCCGCCGCACGCGCGCATCTTGCCGGCTACGACGCGAGCAAGGCCCCGCGCTTTCAGTGGCGCAAGCCCGACGTGCCGGAGAAGCCGCGCGTGTCCATCGAGACCGCGCTGGGCGTGATCGAAGTGGAACTGGATGCGAAGGCCGCGCCGCACACGGTCACGAACTTTCTGCGCTACGTGCAGGCTGGCTTCTACAACGATGGCGAATTTCATCGCACGGTCACGATGGCGAATCAGCCGACGAACGCGGTGAAGATTGCCGTGATTCAGGCCTCGGCCAATCCGGCCAAGACGAACGAATTCTTCCCGCCGATCCAAATCGAGCGCACGCGCGACACCGGCCTGAAGCATCTCGACGGCACGATTTCCATGGCGCGCGCGGAACCCAACAGCGCGCAGGATCATTTCTTCATCTGCGTCGGCGATCAGCCCGCTCTGAACTTCGGCGGCCAACGCAATCCCGACGGTCAGGGCTTCGCCGCCTTTGGCAAAGTGGTGAAGGGCATGGACGTGGTGCGGAAGATTCACGCCGCCCCGGCAGATGGGCAATCACTTCAACCGGCGGTGAGCATTCAGCGGGCCCTCCGCTCCAACTAACTTTGAAATGAAACGAATCCAAATCATTGACTCCCACACCGGCGGAGAACCCACCCGCATCGTTATCAGCGGTGGACCTGACCTGGGCGGCGGCACCGTGGCGGAACAACTCGAAGTCTTCCGCCAGAAGCATGACGCCTTCCGCTCCGCCGTGGTGAACGAACCGCGCGGCTCGGATGTGCTCGTGGGGGCACTCCTGGTTCCTCCCTCCGATTCGTCGTGCATCACCGGAGTCATCTTCTTCAACAACGTCGGGCCGCTGCAAATGTGCGGGCACGGAACCATCGGACTGGTGGTCACGCTCGCGCATCTCGGACGAATCAAACCGGGTGCGCATCGCATTGAGACGTGCGTGGGCGTGGTGACGGCGACGTTGCATGATGACGGCTCGGTGTCTGTCGAGAATGTGCCGAGCTATCGCAAGTCCAAGGGCGTGGTCGTGGACGTGCCCGGCTTCGGCATAATCTCCGGCGACCTGGCGTGGGGCGGGAACTGGTTTTTCCTCGTGGAGCAGCACGGACAGGCGTTGGCGTTGAGCAATGTCGAGAAGCTCACGGCACTCTCGTGGGCGATTCGGCAGGCGGTGAATGCACAGGGTTATCCTGAAGTGGATCACGTCGAACTGTTCGGCCCGCCTCAATTGCCCGGCGGACATTCGCGCAACTTTGTCCTCTGCCCCGGCAAAGCTTACGACCGTTCGCCCTGCGGCACCGGTACGAGTGCAAAACTCGCGTGTCTCGCAGCCGACGGAAAACTCGCCGAGGGTGAGACGTGGGTGCAGGAGAGCGTCATCGGCAGCGCGTTCACCGGACACTTTCGCCGTGCGGGCGAGCAAATCATTCCCATCATCACGGGCACCGCGTTCGTGAACAGCGAGGGGACGTTGCTGCTGGATGACAATGATCCGTTCTGCTGGGGGATTCGATGAGAATGTGGAGTCTGGCCCTGTTCCCGATTTTGCTCACCACCGCGTTTGCGGCTGAGAAGACCATGCCTGCCGAGCGCGCCACGAACGACTTCGTCTTCATCGACAACGGCGCACTGCGCCTCGGCGTAAAAAAATCTTCCGGCGCGGGCATCGCCTACCTCGCGCTGAGCGCCACGGGCGAGAACGTCATCAATCACTGGGACCGTGGACGCCTCGTGCAGCAGTCCTACTACGGCGCGAAGGACGACTCGCTCTGGAACAAACAGCCGTGGCGTTGGAACCCGGTGCAGGGCGGCGACTGGCGCGGCAGTCCGGCGCGCTTGCTCGAGTTCAAAGCGGAGCGCACGTCGCTCTACGCGAAGTCGATGGGCAAGCACTGGGCCTCGGGC
>JANNGC010000759.1:0-2575 GCA_031380445.1 Pedosphaera sp. | reverse complement strand
GCTGAATTCGTGCGGCAGCGGCGTGACGGTCGTGAACATAGACAATGGATTTGGCGCGGGCTACGCGGCGAGCCAGATCAACGCGCTGGCGGCCGGAAAATGATTTGCCGCGAAAGAACGCAGAGAACACAAAGAGGAATGGCCGCGCTGATCCTGGCAGATTCTTTGCGCTCTTTGCGTTCTTTCGCGGCTAGATAAAAATGAAAACCATTTACCTCGACACCTTCAGCGGCCTGAGCGGCGACATGTTCATCGGCGCGATGATTGACCTCGGCGTGGACGCGCAGGAGTTCGCGCATGAACTGGAGAAGCTCGGGCTGGATGAATTTCATCTGCACGTCTCGCGGCAGGAGCGCGGGGCGATTGCTGGGACGAAGTTTGATGTGCATCTCGCGGGCGCGCATGAGCACGAGCATTCACATGGAGAGGAAGCGCACGCGCATGAACATTCCCACGCGCCCGGCGCGGAGCATCACGACCATCTCGACGGCGAAACGCACGGGCCGCACGGCGGGCCGCTGGTCACGATGAAATCCGGACGCGTGGAACTGAGCGTGTTCGAGACCGGCGTGCCGCCGCGCTTCCGGCTCTACTTTTTCGACGGTCACGGACACGAGGCAAAACCGCCGGCGGAAAAGGACGTGACGCTGGAGACCGCACGCGGCGCGAAAATGCGGCAGGTGTTCAAGTTCAAGAAGCACGGCACGTTTCTTGAAGCCACGGCGGAGTTGCCGGAGCCGCATGAGTTCGAAGCGGTGTTGAAGATTAAGCGCGGCCGCAAAGTGGAGAAGTGCGAGATCGAGTTCGTGGAAGACCATGATCACCATCATTGCGATCATGATCACGAGCACGGGCATGAACATCATCACGCCGGGGCGGAGATCGGCGCTCCGCACTCGCATGGGCGCAACTTTGCCGACATTCGCACGCTGATTCAGAAGAGCACGCTGTCGAAATGGGTGAAGGAAAAATCCATCGCGGTGTTTCATCGCGTGGCTGTGGCGGAAGGAAAAATTCACGGGCATCCGCCGGAAGAAGTTCACTTTCACGAAGTCGGCGCGGTGGATTCCATTGTGGACATCGTGGGCGCGTGCGTTGCGCTGGAGATGCTCGGGAAGCCGCGCGTGCTGGCGGCCAGCCCCATCGAAGGCACGGGAACGATTCGTTGCGCGCACGGAAACTTCCCCATTCCCGCGCCGGCTACGCTGGAAATTCTCAGCGCGCGCGGCGTGACGATTCAGCAGTGCGAAGAGCCGGGCGAACTCCTCACGCCCACGGGCGCGGCGATTCTCGCCGAGTTCGCCGAGAGCTTCGGTCCGATGCAGCAACTCACGGTCGAGAAGATCGGCTACGGTCTCGGCACGCGGCAGAACCAGACGCGTCCGAATGTGGTGCGCGCGATTCTTGGGGAGGAGTCCAAGGCCCAAAGTCCAAAGTCCAAGGCTGGCGGTGCGCTGGATTGGGAGACGGACACCATCGCCGTGCTGGAAACCAACCTCGACGACATCAATGCCGAGTGGCTCGGAGCCTTCGTGGAGAAAGCCTTCGCGACAGCCGCGCTCGATGTCTTTCACACGCCGGTGCAGATGAAGAAGAATCGCCCCGGCGTTTTGCTCACCGTCTTGTGCGCGACTAACGACGCGGATCGTTTCTCCGAAATGATTTTGCGGGAGACGACCGCCTTCGGTGTGCGGCGCACCTTGGCCGAGCGGCGTAAACTGCGGCGTGAAGTGGTGAAGGTGAAGACGAAGTTCGGCGAAGTGGCCGTGAAGATTGGGCGGTTGAACAACAAACTGGTGCAGGCTGCGCCGGAATTTGAATCGTGCCGCGTGCTGGCAGAGCAGGGCGGGGTGTCGGTGCGCGAAGTCTATCAAGCCGCCTTGAACGCTTTGAAATTATGAGTCTCGTTGATCCTGGACTGCTTGCCATCCTCTGCTGCCCGGAGACGCATCAGCCTCTGAGCGAGGCGGATGCGGCGCTGGTCAGCGAGTTGAACCAGCGCATCGCCAGCGGCACGGTGAAAAACCGCGCAGGTCAGGTGCTTGCGGAAAAACTCGATGGCGGTTTGCTGCGGCAGGATCGCCAGGTGCTTTACCCCATTCGCCATCGCCTGCCGGTGTTGCTGATGGATGAGGCCATTCCGCTTCCGTGATTTTCCGCCGCTGCGTTGGGCGCGCCGGCATCCTTGCCGGCGCGAAGGTGCACCCGGTCAGAAACGCGCCGACTGGAATCCGGCGCTCAAGAACCGTGTTGAGCTGCGCCCGAGCAGTTTTGAAACTTGCATCGCCTCTTTCCCTGACCACACTGCGTGCCATGCACAAACTTCTCCCCGCCGTCATCTCGTTGCTCGGTCTGGCGTCGGGCCTCTCCGCCGCCGAGCCGGTGAAGCCGCTGCGCGCCCTCATGGTCGCGGGCGGTTGTTGCCATGATTACGCGAAACAGAAAACGATCATCAGCGAAGGTGTCGCGGCGCGGGCGAACGTGGAGTTCACCATTGTCCACGAGGGTAGCGACCGCACCAACCGTGTCTCGATTTACGAGAAGCCGGACTGGTGGCGCGGCTACGACGTGGTGC
>JANNGC010000727.1:0-2330 GCA_031380445.1 Pedosphaera sp. | reverse complement strand
CAAACCCGACAAGGCGAAGATCAACGCCGCCATCAAGACTGTGCTCGCGGAGAAGATGAGCGCCGAGGCGTTGAAGAATTACGACGCCGTCATCTTCGCCAACACGACCGGCGATCTGCCGATGCCCGATCCGCAGGCGTTCCTCGACTGGATCAAGGCCGGGCACGCCTTCGTCGGTATGCACGCGGCTACGGACACATTCCCCGGATTCCAGCCTTTCATCGAGATGATCGGCGGTCATTTCCTGAAGCATGGCGCGCAGGTCGAGGTTGAGATCATCAACCAGGACGCCGCGTGCCCGTCGTGCAAACATCTGGGCCAGACGTGGACTGTGTTTGACGAGATTTATATCCTGAAAGATTTCAAGCGCGAGACGGTTCACGGCCTGCTGACGCTCGACAAGCAGCCGAACGACAAGACGCCGGGTGATTATCCCATCGCGTGGCGCAAGGACTACGGCGAAGGCCGCGTGTTCTACACATCGCTTGGGCATCGTGAGGACGTCTGGGACGCGACATGGACGGACAAGGACGGCAAACGGAAGAACTCCCCGGAGATCGCGAAACAATATCAGCAGCACATCCTCGGCGGAATCCGCTGGGCGTTGAAGCTGGAGAAATAATGTCCGCAAGCTGCATCAAGCCATGAACGACAACCTCAGCGATTTCAACCGTCGCGATTTTTTGAAGAACAGTTCGCTCGCCACGCTCGTGACGATGTTCGGCGGCGTGGAACTGTTTGCGCAATCCAACGACAAGCCAGCCGAAGCGCCCGCCGGATCGAAGGTGCGGCTCGCAGTCATCGGCTGTGGTTCGTGGGGTCGCGAAGTTTTGAAGATGCTGGGCTCGCAGAAGCTGGCCGAGGTTGGTGCCATTTGTGACACCTACGCGCCCGCGATGAAGAAGTGCGCGGCGGATGCGCCCGGTGCAAAGCTGGTGGCGGATTACAACGAGGTGCTCGCCGACAAGACGATTCAGGCTGTCATTGTCGCGACGCCGACGCACCAGCATCGCGACATCGTGCTCGCGGCGATCAAGGCGGGGAAGCATGTGTATTGCGAGGCGCCGCTGGCCCATTCCATCGAGGACGCCCGCGATATCGCCCGCGCCGCGCAGGCCGCGCCGAAGCAGATCTTCCAGTCGGGTTTGCAGATGCGCTCGGACAAGCAGCGTTTGTTCCTGTTGCCATTCATCCGTTCGGGTGCACTTGGCACCCTGGTCATGGCGCGCGCGCAATGGCACCGGATGCAAAGCTGGGTCAGCCCGTCGGCCAATCCCGAACGCGCGAAGGCCATCAACTGGCGCATGGACAGCAAGACATCGCACGGCTTGATCGGCGAGGTCGGCATCCATCAGGTGGATCAAGCGGGCTGGTTTTTGAAGGGCCGCCCGACGGCGGTGACCGGGTTTGGCTCCATTGTGCATTGGAAGGATGACGGACGCGACGTGCCCGATACGATTCACGCCATCTTTGAATATCCGAACGGCGTGCGGTTCGATTACGACGCCACGCTTGCGAACTCGTTCGACGCCGACTACGAAAATTATTACGGCACCTACGCCGCCGTCATGTTGCGAGAGAGCAAGGGGTGGATGTTCAAGGAGGTGGATTCGCCGATGTTCGGCTGGGAGGTGTATGCCAAGAAGGAGGAATTCTTCAAGGCCACCGGCATCACGCTGATGGCGGGCGCTTCGAAACAGGAGTCGTTCACGGCAAAGCCGGACGCGGCCGCGATCCTGGCTGCGACGCCGATCTATCAGGCGCTCGAAAATTTTCTGAGCAACGTCTTCCAGCAGGAGGATGGAATCAGAAAATTTACCGAGGCTTATGGCGCGGATGACGAGGAGGCACTGATGGCCGATCTCGAAAAAACCACGGTGCCCGGCCGCAAAGCCGCCGCAAGCGCGCTCGAAGGTTTTCACGCCACTGTCACTGCGATCAAAGCCAGCGAGGCCGTCGTCAGCGGCCGGCGACTGGAGTTAAAAGACGAGTGGTATCAGCTCTGAACAACCTTCATCCCTTCAAAATCATGAAACTAAAAACTATTCTTCTCGTTCTCAGCCTGGTCGCCGTCACCGCGCTTTCGTCGCGCGCCGCCGACGTGTTTGTCCGTCTCAATTCCGCGTCTGGTGCCAGCAACAAGATTCGCATCGAAGGCGATTCCTCCATGCACAAGTGGCGGTCCGAAAGCTCCATCATCGGAGGCTACGCCGAAGTCGGCGAGGGCTTTCCCCTCAAACCGGGCGCGGTGGTGAAGCCCGGCAAGGTGGATGCGAAAGTCAGCATCTTCGTCCCCGTGAGCAGGATCAAAAGCCTCAAGGAAGATGGCT
>JANNGC010000724.1:0-2330 GCA_031380445.1 Pedosphaera sp. | reverse complement strand
ATCGTTGGGAACTTTGAACCCTGAACTTTGAACTTTGAACTTTGAACGGGAAGGCGCACGGCGCGGGCGACTTCGTTCAGGCGCGCGCCGTGGCAGAGCGGACACGGCTCGCGCTTGCCTTCCTGCCAGCCCCACCACGATTCCTCGATGGCATCCGCGCGCGCGCCGCGCTCGACCTCGGGGAGATAAAACAATTCGCCGAAGCCGCGGCATTGCGGGCACCAGCCCTGCGCCGAGTTGTAGCTGAAGATTTTTGGATCGAGCAGTTGGAAGGAACGTCCGCACTGGCCGCAGGCGCGCTCGGTCGAGTGGACAGAGGCGACGCCGTGATTGTCGAGGGCGAGGAGTGTGCCGTGGCCGAGTTTCAGGGTGGCGTCGATCAACTGCTGTGGCGTCTGGTGGGTCGCTTCGCGCTGCGAGGCGACTCCGCTCGCAGCGCGAGCGGAGCCACCTTTCTTTTTCTCCAGCACACCCATCACGATCTCCACGTCATGCTCCTTGAAGCGGTCGAGTCGGAAGGGCTTGTCCGTCGGGAAAATTTTTCCGTCCGCGCGAATCTCTTGGTGGCCATGCTTGGCGGCCCACTCGGCGACGTCGGTGTGGAAGCCTTTGCGGTTCTTCACCACGGGCGCGAGCAGGAGCAGGTCGCCGCGCTGCTTTAATTCCCCGAGCAAATGGTCGTGCAACTGATCACGCGTCTGCGGCTCGACGGGAATCTGGCATTGCGGACAATGCTGCGTGCCGAGCCGCGCGAAGAGCAGGCGGATGAAATGATAAATCTCCGTGACCGTGGCGACGGTGCTCTTGCCGCCGCCGCGCGTGGTGCGCTGCTCGATGCTGACCGTGGGCGGAATCCCGGTGATCAAATCCACGTCGGGCCGAGCCATCTGCTCCACGAACTGCCGTGCGTAGGCGTTCATCGAGTCGAGGAAGCGGCGCTGGCCTTCCGCGAAAAGCAGGTCGAAGGCGAGCGTGCTTTTGCCGGAACCGCTCACGCCGGTGATGACGACAAATTTCCCGCGCGGAATTTCGAGCGAGATGTTTTTCAGGTTGTGCTCGCGCGCGCCAATGATCTGGATGGCGTCGCTGGCGATGGCGGTGGCGTCGGATTTCAAGCGGCGGAAGTGGTAACGGAATTTTTTTGGAACTCAAATTTCATTCCGCGCGCGTGGAGTGGGGAACGGAATTTTTAACCACGGAAGACACGGAAGTGAAAGGAATGGGGAATTTTCTTACGTTGGTTTTCCCGCCAGACACCTCGCCTTTTCGGTTCCTTCCATTCCGTGTCTTCCGTGTCTTCCGTGGTTCATGCTTTTGGATTTTTTCCCAACGTGCGCGTCGAAGATGCCGCTGCCTCACCGGCGGTTACGGAGTCTCTGAAAAAAGTTTTTCTTGTTTGACCCTGGAGCTTCGATTGAAGTACGCAACGTGACTCCGCACAAAATGTTGGCGCAACCAGGGCGCAAACTTACGTGCGGAAGCGTGCGATGCTGAATGTAAAATCATTTCTAGCCGCGGACTTTGGTGCCGCGACTTTGAAAGTGGCCGAGTTCGAACCGAACGAGGCGGGCGGACTGCGACTCAAGCAGTACGGCTTCCGCCCGCTTGGTCAGGAAGGCTTGCAGGAAAGCTCCCGCGAGGCGGCTTTGCAGAAGGCTTTGCAGGAATTGCTCGCCACGGGTGGGTTTCAATCCAAGTCCATCAACGTCTGCGCGCCGGGGTTCCACGTTTTCTCCAAGTTCGTCAAATTGCCGCCCGTTGACACCTCGAAGGTCACGCAGATCATTCAGTACGAGGCGCAGCAAAACGTCCCGTTCCCGCTCGAAGAAGTCGTTTGGGACTATCAGATTCTCGGCGCGGCTCCCACGGGCGAACTCGAAGTGCTGCTCGTCGCCATCAAGTCGGACATTGTCGAGGGACTCTTCCGCACCAGCGAGAAGGCGAGCACGAAGCTGTCGCTCGTGGATGTCTCGCCCGCCGCTCTCGCGAATGCCTTTCGCTACAATTACGGCGACCTCGAGGGCTGCTCGATGCTCCTCGATATTGGCGCGAAGACGAGCAACCTGCTCTTTTTCGACAAGGAGGCCATTTACTCGCGGGGCATCAACATTGGCGCGAATTCCATCACGGCGGACTTCGCGAAGGAATCCAAGCTCGGCTACGACGAAGCGGAATCCACGAAGATTGCGCAAGGTTTCGTGAGTCTTGGCGGTGCTTACGAGGAGCCGGAGGACCCGCAGCAGCAGGCCATCTCCAAGATCGCCCGGCAGGTGATGACCCGCCTGCACATCCAGGTCAACCAGACCATCCAGTTTTATCGCGGCCAGCAG
>JANNGC010000722.1:0-2697 GCA_031380445.1 Pedosphaera sp. | reverse complement strand
CGAACTCGCTCGAAGAAGGCACTTACTCCGGCGACTTCGAGGGCATTGTTAAAGACTACACTTGGGACGCCGAAGTCTGGGAGCGCGGCTCGAACGGCTTTTTCCAGATCGACATCGCCGTCCACAAGAAAGGTGCCTCGGGCAAGGACGTGGGCGAGACCATGAGCATGTGGAAGTTCACCGGGCAGAAGAGCAAGGGGCCGGGAGGAATGCGGCGATGAAACTGTGGCGACATGCGGGTAGGGCGTCGCTGTCCTCAGCGCGCCGGAGTGAGGCACGGGCAAGTTCCGCCACGCTACTCCGATTCCAGCGCGGCGCGGTGAGGACACCGCGCCCTACCATCGCCGGTTCTGCACGCGGCACGCTCGCCTTCACCATCATCGAGGTCATCATCGCCCTCAGCATCTTCATGATGATCATCCTGTCCATCTACTCGATCTGGACCGGCATCGTGAAGGCCTCCATCGCCGCGCGCATTGCTGCCGACCAGGCCCAGCGCGCCCGCGTCTCGATGAATGCGATCCACAACGCGCTGAACTGCGCGCAGATGTTCAGCGTCAACACCACCTACTACACCTTCATTGCCGACATGAACCGCGGCGACTACGGCACGCTCAGTTTTGTGGCGCATCTGCCGGCGAATTTTCCCGGCGTGGGCCGCTACGGCGACAACGTGGTGCGCCGCGTGACGTTCACTTGCAAAAAGGAAGACGGACCGAACCTGAGCCTCATCATGAGCCAGGGGCCGATGTTGCAGGCGGAGAACGAGGAATTTAAGCCCTACGAACTGACGCTCGCGAAGGACGTGACGATGTTCGCGTTCGAATGCTGGGGTGTGCCCGATCCCACCAAGCCCAACGACCACGACTGGGTGGACGTGTGGAAATCCACCAACTCCTTGCCCAAGCTCATGCGCATCGGCCTCGGTCTGGGCGGCAAAAGCGGCGAGCCGCAAAGCATGACGGTGAAAATTATCGCCCTGCCTGCTTCGGTCGTAACGCCGGATTTGCAACCTGGTCCCGGCGGACGCCCCGGTGGCCCCGGCCAGCCGAACTCCGGCAACCCCATCAACCGCATCGGTCCCGGAGGCGTGCCGCAATGAAACTTCTCCGCTCCAAAGCCCGCGCCGGCATCGCGCTCGTCATGGTCATGGTCATCATCCTCGTCTTCGCCGGACTCGCCGGCTTGCTCGCCAGCATGATGACGGTCGAGACCAAGCTCGCCCGCAACACCAGTTGGGACACGGAACTCGAATGGCTCGGCCGCTCCGGCATCGAACTCGCCAAGCATGTGCTCGCCCAGCCCAACCAGAGCGGCCAGCCCTACGACGGCCTGAACCAAATCTGGGCCGGCGGCACCGGCGAAACCAACGACGCGCTCGAAGGCATTTCCCTCACCGACAATCAGCTCGGCCACGGCACCTTCTCCGTGAAAATCACCGATGCCGACCGGAAATTTAACATCAACCTCGCCGCCAGTTCGCCCGAGTTGGCCGCGATGCTGGACCAGGGCTTGATCCTCATGGGTGTGGACGGTGCCGAGGCTCCGCACATCCGCAACGCCATCGGCGACTGGATTGATACCGACGACAACCCGCGCCTCGGCAGCACCGACACCGAGAGCGCTCATTACCTCGCGCTCCGCCCGCCGTACTCCGCGAAGAACGGTTTCATTGATGACCTCACGGAGCTGATGATGATCAAGGGCATCACGCCCAACATGTATTTCGGCTCCGGCGGTGGCGCGGCCGGCAACACCATCCAGGATCAATACGCGCGCTCCCACGCGCGCCTGACCCGCCGCTTCAACAACCGTCGCGCGCCGGAAGAACAGACCTACCCGCTCGGCTTCGTGGATTTGTTCACCACCGTGGGCCGTCAGATCAACCTCAACACCGCCTCCGCGAACGTCATGCAGCTCATCCCCGATGTGGACGGCGGCATGGCCCAGGCCATCATCACCAAGCGCGCCGGGCCGAACGGGCAAGAGGGCGACATGGACGATGAACCCTTCCGCAGCGTCGGCGATCTGGCCCAGGTCCCCGGCATGACGCCGCAGTACGCGCAGGTTTTTGCACGCTACTTCGGCACACGCAGCACGACCTTCGAGGTGGAGGTGACCGTGCGGATTGACGCCGTGACCCGCGTCTATACCGCCTTGCTCCGGCGCGGCGGGCCGAGCCAGATTACGCTCCTCTACATGCACTGGCGGTGACGGCGCGCGGGCTTTCCAGTCCGCAGCCAGCCGCCAAGTGATGAGGCTCGGGAATTAACTGATGCTCCCGAAAATTCATGGCCTGCGGCGGGCAGGAAGGTGCGCGCACCTTGGGTTGGGAAATTTTCGATTGCGCGGAAACGGTTGGCAGATATTTTCCCGGCGCGCTTGTCCGATGGTGTAATGGTAGCACAAGGCTCTTTGGAGGCCTTTGTCATGGTTCGAATCCATGTCGGACAGCCAATTTTCTTCCGTCCATTTTCCCGCGCCGCAGATTTCAGCCTGACATTGTCCCGCGTGTGGTGCTTATTCTGCCCATGCCGTCACGAAGCCGTGTGGCGGCTGATTGCAAACCCGACTCATAATGAAAAACCTGTCCGTCCATCTGCTGTTCAAACTTGCGCTCCTGCTCGCGCCGCTCGCCGCCGCCACCGCGGCTGACTTCACCGTCCGCACCCCGACCTTCGCGTTCACGATCAACGG
>JANNGC010000649.1:0-9092 GCA_031380445.1 Pedosphaera sp. | reverse complement strand
CTCGAACTGAGTAGCGTTCTTGCACGCTCGAAAGCGCCGTCGCCGCTCCGCTCTGCCACCGCAGTCCATAGGGCAACCGCCCTACTGTGTCTCGCCCTTCGTCACGCGCATGAAGACTTCTTCGAGGCCGATTTCGTCTTCGCGCAGGCCGCGGAGTTTCACGCCGCCGGTCACGAGCACTTCGGAAATCACGCCGGGATCGGTCTCGTGATTGTGCATGGTGATCTTGAGGCGTTCCTGCAGCGTTTCCACGTCGCGGATTTCCGGGCGCACCTTGAGCAATTCCGCCGCGCGGACGTGCTGCTCGGCGGGCACCTTGGCCCACATGACGCGCGCGTCGGTCAATTGCGCGGTCACACCGGAGACGGGGCCGCAGTAAATCATCTGGCCGCGCTCGATGATCGCCACGCGGTTACAGAGCGTCTGGAGCTCGCTGAGGATATGCGAGGAGATGATGATCGTTTTCCCCATGCGTTGAAGCTCCTGGAGAATGGCCATCATCTCGATGCGCGCGCGCGGGTCGAGGCCGCTGGCCGGTTCGTCGAGCAGGAGCAGTTGCGGATCGTGGATGAGCACACGCGCGAGGCCGAGGCGCTGTTGCATCCCGCGTGAGAGCGCGCCGATGAGCGCGCCTTTCTTTTCGCTGAGGCCGACGAGTTCGAGCACATCGGCCACGGTCTTCTCGCGCTGTGCGGTGGGGATTTTGTAACACGCGCCGAAGAAATCGAGATACTCGGTCACCTCCATGTCCTTGTACACGCCGAAGAAGTCGGGCATGTAACCGATGACATGACGCACGGCATCCGCGTCGCGCACGACGTCATGACCGAGCACGTAAGCATTACCCGCGCTGGGCGCGAGGAACGTGGCGAGAATGCGCAGCGTGGTCGTCTTGCCCGCGCCATTCGAGCCGATGAAGCCGAACAGGTCGCCCCGCTGCACGGTCAAGTCGAGCGAGTTGAGCGCGATCATTGACCCGTAGGTGCGCGTCAGGCCGTTGGTCTGGACGGCGGGGACGGGCGGCGCGGCGGCGGTTTGTGGTTCGTGATTCGTGGTGGGGGCGGCGGTCGCGTCCATAAAGTTACTTTTCCAGCGGAACAACTACGCGAAGAACCGTGTCCTTCCTCGAGTAGCGCGGGTTAAACTTGTTCAAGGTCGGCACCACGGTCTCGCCGGGCATCCACGCGAGCAGTATGGCGTCGCCACGCTGCATGAGCGGGGTGAGATCGAAGCCGGGCGGCGTGACGAAGCGGCTCCAGTATTGGTTTTGGTTCCACGGCTGGTTCGGGTCGGCGTTCAGGACGGCGGTGGCGAGAAAGGACGCGGCGGTGATGGCGATAAAATTGTCATCGAGGCGATCACCTTTGCCGGAGCCGAACTGCTGCTGGCGCTGCTGCACGGCTTGGTTGAGCCGGGTGACGTTGACTTGCACGAAGGCCGGTAGAAGCGTGCCACCCTGCGCCTTGATGAGCCGAGGACCGCCCTGGGTGATGTCGCCCAAGTCGTGCATCCGACCGTCAATGATGAGCCGCGCCTGAGTGATCTTTTTGCCGGAAGAATTTTCGATCCGCACATCATACGAATCGCCGCGCGGCGTGACGGTCAGGTTCAACGGCGGCGTGCTGCTTTGCTTCCACCAGTCGTTGACGAACAACTGGCTGGTCCACACCGGCACTTGCAGTTGCGCGGCGAAACCATTCCCGCGTTGCTCGACGAGCGCCTTGCTGATTTCCTGCGCGCCGCCCTGGCCGACTTCGCCGCGCAGCGTGGAGAAGCCCGTGTCCGACGCGACATTGTAGCGTGCGTTCATCGGCGAGTAGGCGGAACAGAACACGCGGCCCCGCAAATCCGCACGCCCGCCGTGCGGCGTCACATCCACGACGTGCAGTTCGTTCCACTCCATTTCGCCGGAGCGCAATTTGTAGCCGATGAAATAAATCAGCAGCGAGAACAGCACGACGTAAGTGGGGAAGGTGATCCACGTCAGCATCTGCTTGTTGATTTTCTTCAGCCAATACTGGTCGAGCGGGCCGATGACGACGAGGTAGGCGAGCAGGAGCAGCAGCAGCCAGCCGATGGGCAGCTTGCGAATCTGCCGGCTGTCCACCATCGCGCCGAAGACGCCGTCGAGCGACATCGAGCCGCTGTTGGCCACGTTCACGTTGGCGAGGAATTCGTGCGGCACGTCCGCGAGTTTGGCCCAGAGCCATGCGCGGTTCTTCCACGAGCGGAACGGATCAAGTTCGGGACTGAACAGCAGCACGGTGATCTGCCCGCGACCACGCGACGCTTGGATGGCGAGCGGCGCGTCGGCCGTACCGATGAGCACGCGGCCATCGCGCAAGGTGGCGTTCACTACGGGCAAATCTGCGGACTCGAAAGCGGAGTCGGACGCGAGAGACAGAAAAGGATTGGGGACTTCCTGCGCTTGATTTTTTCCTTTGGCAAGACGCGGGCGCAATACGGATTCGTTGCCGCGCGTATTGTTCAACCACTGTTGCAACGCGCTGTGTTCGGCGCGGCTGCTCACGTCGCCGAGCGTGCAGGGGAGGAAGCCTTGGAGCTTGCCCACGGCCTTCACGTCGCCGGGCTGTTCCACGCCGAGCACGAGATGACCGCCGCCGTGAACCCACGCGAAGAGCGCGTTGAGCTGCGGGTCTTTCAACTCCACCGCGCGCGCCGAATGCAGGTAGAGCATGGAGATTGATTCGAGCACGAGCGGATTGTCCGGGAAAAAGTCTGGCGAGAGATGCGTGGTCGCGGGGCGCAACGGCGTGGTCTTGTTCGCCGCCTCGGGAATCGCCGCCGCGCCGCCGTGCGTGCGCGAGAGGCTGGCGATGAGCGGACTCTGCCAGTCCACCACCGTGCGCGCATCCACGCCCTTGCGCTCGGCGATGACTTTCGTGCCTTTCTCATTCAGTAGCGTCGCGTCCACCGTCACGCGGTAGCGGCTCGTGCAATACAGCGGCACGGAGAACCGCTTCTTCGTCCCGGTCGGCAACTCGATGGCGATGCGTCGCGACTGGCCGTTGCCGAATTGTCCGCCCGTGATCTCGACGATGCCATTGAAGCTCGGCCCGTCATTTTGAATCTCACACGTGACGGGAAACCACGCGCCTTCCGAGACTGTGCTGTCCGCCACGCCAAGTCCGTGGCCGACGAACACGTCGAAAATGATTTGCGCGCGGAGCGGAGCAGCGGGCGCGAGCAAGGCGATAGCGAGGACGAAAATTCTTGCCGCGTTGAGAAGCCTGCGAACCGCGGACTGCGACGTGTCGATCATGGCGAGTTTCGTGCGGCGTTTATAGGCGGGCGCGGAGCGGCGAGGCAAACTCAATTGCGAATCCGGTGGAGCGCGGACATTCCTGTCCGCAGCAAGCCACCCGTGCCGGCGCGTGACCGACTAATTCCAAAACCTCCTCACTCAGCAGCTTGCTGCGGACAGGAATGTCCGCGCGCCGTTTTTTCCCTGACCGCTTCCTCGGTACGCGCACGGCTTGTCTTTTGACTGACGGGTCCTAGAGTGACCTCCATGAAGTCTGAAGTTGTGCCCGTGGAGATCCGCGGGATTCTGCCCGCGAACACCGGATGCGCCATTTTTGTCGGCAACGACAAGAAGGTCTTTGTCATCCAGGTGGAGAACGCGATGGGCAGCATCATCGGGAATTTCCTGCGCGACGTGCCGAAGGAGCGCCCGCTCACGCATGACTTGATGAACAACGTCTTTCGCGGCTTCAACATCACCGTCGAGCGTGCGGTCATCACTGAGTTGAAGAACTCAACCTACTTCGCCCGCCTCATTCTCCAGCAGTCGAACGAACTCGGCCGCAAGCTCGTCGAGATTGACGCCCGCCCGAGCGACTGCCTCGCGCTGACCTCCGCGCAAAAGCGTCCGCTGTTTGTCTCCAGTCCGCTTTTCGATCAGGTCGAGGACATGACGGAGGTGCTGGAGCGCATCAACGAAAACGGCGGCGAGCCTGAGCAGGAATAGGATGCCCGCCGCTCCTGCCACCGCGCCCGTGCTGCTTGTTTGCGGCGAGGATGATTTCAACGTCAAGCAGCGCGCCCGGCAGGTCTTCCAGAAATGGTCCGAGGAACTTGGCGGCATGGACCACGAAATCGTTGACGCCCAGGTTAGCAACGGCGGCGAGGCGCTCAAGTCGCTCGGCAAACTCCGCGAGGCGCTGAACACGCTGCCGTTCTTCGGCGGCGGCAAGGCGGTGTGGTGGCAGAATTGCAGTTTCCTCGGCGATGACCGCACGGCCGGCTCGCAGATCGTCACCGAATCGCTCGCCGACCTCTCCGCTGATCTCAAAACTTTCCAGTGGCAGAACGTCCGGCTGCTCATCAGCGCCGGGAAGGTGGACAAGCGCAAGTCGTTCTACAAAACCATTGAGAAGATCGGCGCGGTCGAGAGCTTCGCCGCGCTGTCGATTGACGACAAAGATTGGGCCTCACAGGCGGAAGACCACGCGCTCAGGCAGCTCCGCGCGCTGAAGAAGAACATTGATGACGAAGCTCTGGGTGAACTCGTGGCGAACGTCGGCCCGAACCTCCGCCAGCTCACCAGCGAAGTGGAAAAGCTCTCGCTCTATGTCGGCGACCGCGCGGCCATCGGCGTGGACGATGTCGCCGCCATCGTCACGCGCAATAAGCAGGCGCGCGCCTTTGCCCTCGGCGACGCGCTCGGTGATCGCGACCTGCCGCGCCTCCTGCGCTGCCTCGACGAGGAGATGTGGGAGATGCAGTTCAATCGCGACAAGAGCGAGATTGGTTTGCTCTACGGACTCATCTCGAAAGTGCGCGCGCTGATTTTTCTGAAAGAGATGCTGCGCGAGAAATGGATTCAGCCCGAAGGCGATTACAACCGCTTCAAAAACCAGCTCGAGCGCATCCCGAAAGACAAGCTGCCCGAGGACAAACGCTTTAATCCACTGGCGCTGAATCCGTTCGTGCTCTTCAAGGCTCTGCCGCACTCGCGCCGTTACTCAAGCGAGGAACTCGTTCGGGCGATGGAACTGTTACTGCAATGCAATCAACGGCTCATCACCAGCGCGTTGGACGAGAAACTGGTCCTGCAACAGACCTTGGTGGAAATCGTGCGGGCCAAGACTCCGGCGGCAGGCGCGGCGCGCGGATGAGTGCTGCTTTGAGTTACCCCACGCGTGGTAGGGCGCGGTGTCCTCACCGCGCCGTGCTGGAATCGGAGAGCGATTTGAAATTGCCTGAGCCTCACTCCGGCGCGCTGAGGACAGCGAGGCCCTGCCATCCTCGGCAAATTCTCCGCCGCGAACTATTCAGCCCTGCAATGTCTGTCAGCCTTTTGCCGACACCGATGAGCGGCATGTGGCCAGCCGCCATCTTGACTCGCTTCGTGCCGAAACCGATAGTTCCACCACGATGAGCGAAGGCACATCCACCAGTTTGTCCGTGTGCGTTCGCGATCATGTCGCGATTGTGCGCGTGATTGGGCAGGCCAAGTTCCGGGCCGCGACGGACTTTAAGAATCTGCTGCTGCAATTGCAGCAGGACGGCTGCACAGAAATTGTCCTCGACCTCACCCAGTGTCCGCTCATGGACAGCACCTTCCTCGGCGTCATGACCGTGATGTCCCGCAAGTGCGAAGCCGCCAAGAAGGAAGGCAAGCCCTGCTCCCTGAAACTCTTTCACCCCAGCGACCGCATCCTCGAAGCCCTGGCCAATTTTGAAATCCTCGGCTCCTTCACCGTCATCAAAGACCCGCCGGAGATTGGCGCCTTCAAGCGCGTCGAGGAGAGCAACACGCCGCGCGTCGAGATCACCCGCACCTGTCACGAGGCGCACAAGGCGCTGATGGAAACGTGCGATGAGAACGCCCGCCGCTTCAAGGACGCCACTGAGTTCTTCGAGAAGAATCTGCGCGAGGAAGAGGGGAAGAAGTAGCGGACGATTAGTGGCAGCCCAAGAGTAGATTCCCCGCCAAAGCAAATCGCCCGCACCCTGAAGAGAGCGCGGGCGATGTTCGTTTAAGAAATTCCAGATTCAGTTGAGCAGTCCGGCCACGACGGCCCCGGCTTCCTGACGGGGTGAAAGCGCCTTGCGGAGATCGTCTTGGGCTTTGGTCAGCGCGTCGTCCTTGGTCTTCTTGCTGTCGCGATACTTGGCGAGCTTCTCTTTGATCTCATCTGCCGGAGCCTTTTCGTCCAACGCTTTGCGGAGCGCGTCGAACTCGGGGTTGGCGTTGCGATTGCCGCCGCCCTGACTGCCCTGTCCACCGCCGGCTCCGCCTGGGCCGCCCGGGCCGCCGCGACCGCCGCCGCCGAATCCGCCGAAGGCGGCGGCCCCCCGCGCGCGTTGCGCGTCCTGCACTTTGACGACCAGTGGCTCAATCTTTTCCTTCCACTCGGGATCGCTCTTCACGCCCATCGTGTCGCGGATAGTTTGCAGTCGCTCTACGCGGCGTTGTTCAGCGCGCTCTGAGTCTTGCGCGGAAATAGTGCCGGTGGAGAGGGAAACCACGGCAGCCAGCGCAGCCAAAGCGAGGGAATGGCGGAGAATGTTTTTCATATTTTTGGGTTACGGAGGCAAAGACTGAAACTCCGGCGCGCGGGTTACAAGCCGGGAAACCCATCTGACAATTCCCTTAAACCTTTCCCCCGCCATCAGCGTCCCCTAACCGATGAATACCCGGCGACACGTCGCTTCCAACTGGCCAGCCATGAAATTTTTTGTCGCCGTCGCTTTGCTCTTTGCGCTCACCGCGCTGCTGCCCGCGCAGACCAGAAGCCAGATGGACACGAACGATGTTCACGTCTGGATCACCAACAAATTCCGCCCGTGGCTCACGCGCTCGTATCCCGAGGTCAACTCGCGCTACTACCCCGACTGGTTTCAAAATCATCCCGCCGGCCTGCGCCCCGTGCCGTTCACGAACTGGCTCAGCGAAGTCTTCCCCGATCTCGACACCGAAATGTATCCGACGTGGATGGAAAATGTCTCCGCCGAGGCGCTCGGCACGAACATCCCGGCGTGGTGGGCCGGCGTGGTGGCGGGGAAATACTCCGTCGCCCCCAGCGCGCAGCCGGTGCCGAGCATCGTGCGCGGGCCTTACCTGCAACTCGCCACCACGAACAGCATGGTGCTGCGCTGGCGCACGGATTTGCCGACGAGCAACACTGTGTTCTACGGCTCGTCGCCCCGGCGTTTGAACCACGCCGCGCGCGCCAGCGGCACCTTCACCGAACACGCTGTGCAGTTCACCAATCTCCAGCCGAGCACCAAATACTTTTACTCCGTCGGCCCGCACGACACGCCGCTCCTCGTCCACGCCACGAACGGCACCGCCTTCCTCACCAGCACGAACAGCAAAATTTATGTGAGCAAACCCGAGACGCGCGAACAGATCGCCGTGGCCACGCGCGACACCTTTGTCTTTCTCGTGCGCAGCAACCGCTTCACCGTCACCGACCTCGAACAAAGTTTCACCGACCACACCACGAACGACGTGCTGGTCGTCAACACGCCCAACGCCACGGCTGTTCTCACCATCAGCAATCGCCACATCCACGTCACCACCTCGAACCAAGTCGTGTGGCTCACCGACCCGAAGAAATCCGCCGCGCGCAATTTCGTCGCCGGCACCACCAACTACATTCGCACCGGCGGCGACTCGAACACCTTCTTCATCACGAACCCGCTCATCGGAAAAGAGCAACCCGTGCGCATCTGGGTGCTCGGCGATCCCGGCACGCGCAAGAAAGCCCAGCGCGACGTGCGCGACGCCTATTACAAATACACCGGCGACACCCACACCGACTTCGGCCTCATCCTCGGCGACATCGCCTACACCGCCGGCAAGGACACCGAGTATCAAGGGGCCATCTTCCAAGTGTATGACAAGATGCTGCGCAAGACCGTCCTCTGGCCGGCCATCGGCAATCACGACGCGGGCAGCGCCCATTCCTCCATCGCGTTCGGCGTCTATTACGACATCTACAATCTCCCCGCGCAGGCGCAGTCCGGCGGCGTCATGTCTGGCACCGAGGCGTATTACTCCTTTGATTACGCGAACATCCATGTCGTGTGCCTTGACTCCAGCGACAACGCCTGGAGCACCAACGGCCTCATGCTCAAGTGGCTCCAGGCCGACCTCGAAAAGAACAAACAAGAGTGGCTCTTCGCCTTCTGCCACCACCCGCCGTACACAAAAGGCAGCCACAACTCCGACGACGACCGCGACAGCGAAGCGCGCATGAGGATGATGCGCGAGCGCGTCCTGCCCCTGCTGGAAAACTACGGACTCGACCTCATGCTCACCGGGCACAGCCACGCCTACGAACGCTCCTTCCTCGTGGACGGCCACTACGGCCCCTCCCGCACGCTCAACGAAACCAACCACTTCAAGAGCCTGAAAGACGGACGCCCCGACGGCACCGGCATCTACAAGAAGCCCACGCGCGGCCCTGCGCCGCACGAAGGGGCGGTCTATGTCGTGGCCGGTTCCTCGGGGCAAATCAGCGGCGGCAGCCTGCAACACCCGGTGAACTGTCTCTCCCTCAACGTCCTCGGCTCCCTCGTCCTCGACATCAACGGCCCGCGCCTCGACGCCACCTTCATTGATGACCAGGCGGTGGTGCGGGATTATTTCAGCATTCAGAAAGGCGAGTAGGCGGGATGGCCACCCCGGCGTGAAATGCCGCTGCCTCCATCGCGGAGCGATGACGGAATGGAGCCGGGGATGACATCCCCGGAACCGGGATGCGGAAAGGGAATGCGCCCCGGATGGGGCGCGGGAAGCGTACGGTGTGACGGACGCGTGTGCGATGCGATGCATTCCGCCGCCCCTGCCGGGGCGGTGATATTCTCGGGCCGGTGACCGGGGGCGTTGCCCCCGGCTACATTCCCGCAAGCCTCCGGCTTGCAGACTCATCGCGGAGCGACGGCCGGTGTTCCCCCATCGCGGAGCGATGACGGAATGGAGCCGGGGATGACATCCCCGGAACCGGAATGCGAAGAGGGAATGCGCCCCGGATGGGGCGCGGGAAGCGTACGGTGTGACGGACGCGTGTGCGATGCGATGCATTCCGCCGCCCCTGCCGGGGCGGTGATATTCT